>CAMBSS010000012.1 GCA_945870465.1 Bordetella parapertussis
TCGGTAGCAGGCGCGCCGGCCCCGGTGTTCCTGCTCGAACCGTGCGCGCGCAACACCGCACCCGCGATTGCGCTGGCCGCGTTGTATGCGACGACACGATGGGGGCCGGATGCCGTCATGCTGATACTGCCGGCCGATCACGTGGTCGATCCGCTGCCGGCGTTTCAGGCCGCGGTCGCGGATGCGCAAAAGCTCGCCTGCGCAGGACGCATCGTCGTGTTCGGCATCCAGCCCACCGCCGCCGAAACGGCTTATGGTTATATCGAGTGCGGCACAGCGGTCGGTCAGCACGCGTTCGAGGTCAAGCGGTTTGTCGAGAAACCGCAGCCGCAGCTGGCCGCGGAATTCGTAGCGTCGGGCCGGCATTTGTGGAATTCCGGCATGTTCTGCTTTGCCGCGCGCACCATGCTCGACAATTTGCGCGAGCATGCGCCGGAGCTGTTCGCTGCTGCCGAGCACTGCTGGGCGGCAACGCAGGAGCGCGCGGGCGAAGCGGTGCGCATCGACGAGAAAAGTTTTGCTGCGCTGCCGGCGATTTCAATCGACTATGCCGTGATGGAAAAAGCCGCCGGCATCGCAGTGGTGCGCGCGGGGTTTACCTGGAGCGACGTCGGGTCGTGGAATGCGGTAAGCGAACTGACGCCTGCCGACGCGGAAGGTAACCGGACCGTCGGCGAAGCGATCATGGTCGACAGCAGCAATTGTTACGTGCAAAGCGCCGACCGCGTGGTGGCGGCGGTCGGCGTGCATGACTTGCTGATCGTCGATACGCCGGACGCTTTGTTGATTGCAGACCGTAACGAAGCGCAGAAGGTTCGCAAGGTTACCGAACGGTTGAAGCTCGACGGTCATCCTGCGCATAAGATACATCGCACCGTCACGCGGCCGTGGGGAACTTATACGGTGCTTGAGCAAGGGGCTGGGTTCAAGATCAAGCGCATCGTGGTCAATCCGGGCGCTGCGTTGAGTTTGCAAATGCACCGGCGCCGCAGCGAACACTGGGTGGTGATCGCTGGTGCGGCGCAGGTGGTGAACGGCGAGCGGGATTTTACGGTACGACCCAACGAATCAACGTTCATCCCGGCCGGCAACCGTCACCGGCTGGTCAATCCGGGGCGCGAACCGCTGGTGATTATCGAAGTGCAGACCGGGGACTACGTCGAGGAAGACGACATCGTGCGCTTTGACGACGAATACGGCAGGAGTTAGGGGGCGGATAATGGGTAATGGGTAATGGGTAATGGGTCAAATTGATCCGGTAATGAGCAATGGGTGATGAGCAATGGGTAAATTCTCTGCCACCCCTCATCCCTCATCCCTCACCCATTCCCCATTCCCCATCACCCCTCACCCCTCACCCCTCACCGCTTTTCATCGAGACACGTGGCAAGGCTCGAACGCCAGTCCGGCAGTTCGACCCCGAAAGTCTGTTTTAGCTTGTCGTGGCTCAGCACCGAATTCAGCGGCCGTGCCGCGGCAGAGGGGTAGGCGGATGTCGGGATGGGCGCGAGGCGCGCTTTGGGCTTCGTCTCTGCATGCGCGAGTATCTCTGCCGCGAAGCCGTGCCACGAGGTGCTGCCTTGCGCGGTCAGGTTGTAGACCCCGTTGAAAGCGTCTGCCTTGTCCTGCCGGCGCGCCAGTATCGCGGCGGTTGCCGTTGCAATATCGCGGCACCAGGTGGGCGCGCCGATCTGGTCATCAACGACCTTGAGTTCGTCGCGTTCGGCCGCGAGCCGCGAAATGGTGACCAGAAAGTTCTTGCCGCGCGCTGCGTAGACCCAACTGGTGCGCAGAATCAGATATTGCGCGCCCGACGCCTGCACCGCGCACTCACCGGCAAGCTTGGTGCGGCCGTACACATTGAGTGGGTTCGGCGGGTCATTTTCATCATAAGGTCCGTGCTTGACGCCGTCGAACACGTAATCGGTCGAGTAATGTACCAGCAGCGCGTTAAGGCGCCGCGCTTCTGCCGCGAGGATGCCCGGCGCCGTGCCGTTGATCGCCATGGCGAGCGCGGGTTCTGCTTCGGCGCGGTCCACCGCCGTATAGGCTGCGGCGTTCACTATGATGTCCGGCCGCAGCTTGCGTACCGTGGCCGCCATCGCTGCCGGATCGGCAAGGTCGAGAGCATCGCGGTCGCAGGCCATCACTTCGCCGAGAGGCGCGAGCGCTGCTATCAGTTCGCCGCCGACCTGGCCGGTTTTGCCGGTAAGCAATATGCGGGTCAAGCAAAAACCTTTGCGTCCTCGAGCGGCTTGCCTTTCTGGTCCTTGAGCGAGAGGTCCGGCGGGCCGGCCAGTGGCCACGGTATGGCCAGCCGCGGATCGTTCCACTGGAGGCAGTGCTCGTGCTCGGGCGCGTAGTAGTCGGTGGTCTTATAGAGGATGTCCGCGTGCGCCGAGACGACCAGAAAGCCATGCGCAAAACCGGGCGGTACCCACAATGCCAGCCGGTTATCCGCCGACAGCCTGATACTGTCCCATTTGCCGAAGTTGGGCGAGCTGCGGCGGATATCGACGACGACGTCGAAAATCTCGCCCGCCAGCGCGCGTACCAGCTTACCCTGCGATTGCGGGTTCTGAAAGTGCAGGCCGCGCAGCACGTTTTTCTTCGAGCGCGACTGGTTGTCCTGCACGAATCCCGCGCGCGCGCCGGTCGCCGCTTCAAATTCGCGCTGGTTGTGGCTTTCGAAGAAATATCCGCGCTCGTCGCCGAACATGCGCGGCTCGAGTATGAGCACCTCGGGCAATGCGGTGCGTGAAACTTTCATCGCAAATAATTTTTACGTGTTACGGTGCCGGAATTCATGGATGGGCTTCGTGCGTATTCTATGCGTAAAGCCGCGCTGCGTGTAGGCTTACGGGTTTGCGCGCCGGCCCTCACGGTTCAATGACAAAAAAAATCCTGCTGATCAAGACTTCGTCCCTGGGCGACGTCATACATGCGCTGCCCGCCGTCACCGATCTGAAGGCGGCGGGAGCGGCTGCGCGCATCGACTGGGTAGTGGAAGAGCCGCTGGTGGCGATTGCGCGCCTGCACCCCGGCGTTGACGACGCGATTCCGGTGGCGATCCGGCGCTGGCGCCGCGTTTGGTGGCGCGGCGCGATACGCGACGAGGTCAGGGCCTGCACGCGGCGCCTGCAGGCCGAGACCTATGATGCGGTGATCGACGCACAGGGGCTCTTAAAAAGCGCACTGATCGCGCTGGCGACGCGCGGCACCCGTCATGGTCTGGATTTCCGCAGCTCGCGCGAACCGCTCGCGCTGTTTTATCAGCACACTTACCGCATATCGTGGGATTTGCATGCGGTCGAAAGAACGCGGTTGCTGGCCGCGCGCGCGCTGGGTTACGCGGTGCCGCCGCTGTGCGATTACGGCATTCGCGCCGCGGCGCGCAATTTCGAATGGCTGGCGGCGCCCGGCCCGTATGCGGTGCTGCTGCACGCGTCGAGCGGCGACTACAAATTATGGGACGAAGAAAGCTGGATGACACTCGGCAGCGCCCTCAATGCGGCCGGCATGCAGTGCGTGCTGCCGTGGGGCAATGCGCGCGAACGGGAGCGCAGCGTGCGCATCGCCAATTGTTTGCGTGCCGCAGTGGTGCCGCCGGCGCTGAATCTGGATGAACTCGCGGGATTGCTGGCCGGCGGCAAGGCGGTGGTCGGCGTCGATACCGGCCTGACCCATCTGGCGGCGGCGCTGGGCGTGCCGACCGTGGGCATTTATTGCGCCACCGATCCTGCCGCCACCGGTATCTATGGGTGCGCGCGCGCAGCCAACATCGGCGGCATCGGCCGCGTACCAAGCGCACTGCAAGTCATAGCGGCAGTCGAGGGACTCCTCGCATGAGCGTGTCGCGCTCTATCTATACGTCGTTGCTTTACGCAGTGCTGCCGCGCGCCTTGCTGCATCTGTGGTGGCGCGCGCGGCGGCAACCGGCCTATCTCGAGCACGTCGCCGAGCGCTTTGGGTGCTACGATTTGCGCGTGGAACAGCCGCTGATCTGGGTGCACGCGGTATCGGTAGGTGAAACGCGCGCGGCGGAACCGCTGATTCAGGCCTTGCAAAGTCAGTATCTGCAGCACCGCATATTGCTGACCCACATGACGCCCACCGGGCGCGAAACAGGCGCCACCCTGTTCGGCGAGAGTGTGCAGAGTTGCTACCTGCCGTATGATTTTCCGTTCGCGGTCGAACGCTTTCTCGAACATTTCAAACCGGCATGCGGAATACTGCTGGAAACCGAAATCTGGCCCAACCTGATACACGCTTGCCGCGCGCGCCGCCTGCCCATTTATCTGGTCAACGCGCGCCTGTCGGAAAAATCGCTGCGTCTTTATATGCGATTCCGTGCTCTGGCCGCCGCCTGCCTGAACGAGTTGTCCGGCATAGCTGCGCAAAGCCGCGCCGACGCTGAGCGGTTGCAAGCGCTGGGCGCCGCATCGGTCGCGGTGACCGGCAATCTCAAATTCGATATCACACCTGACGCCGCGCTGGTTGCCCAGGGCGAAGCATGGCGCGCGCAATGGGGCCGCGGGCGTCCGGTGCTGTTGTGCGCGAGCACGCGCGAAGGCGAAGAGACGTTGCTGCTGCAGGCGCTGCGCGAGATCGATATTCCCGGCCTGCTGACGCTGATCGTGCCGCGCCATCCACAGCGTTTTGATGAAGTAGCGGCACAGATCGAACGGGCGGGTATTCCTTACCAGCGGCGCAGCGCCAATGAGCCGATCGCGCCGCAGTCGCGCATCGTGCTGGGCGACAGCATGGGTGAAATGTTCGCGTACTACGCGGCGAGCGATGTCGCTATCATCGGCGGCAGCCTGCTGCCGTTCGGCGCGCAGAACCTGATCGAAGCCTGCGCGGCGGGCCGCCCCGTCATCGTCGGACCGCACGCCTACAATTTTGCCGAAGCCGCGCAGCTCGCGATCGACGCCGGTGCCGCTATCCGGGTTGCTGATGCGGGGGCGGCAATTGCGGCAGCCCGCCGGCTGTTGCAGGACCCCGCCCGCGTACTGCAAATGGGAGAGGCCGGTCTTGCATTCACGCGCGACCATCGCGGTGCTACCGCGCGGGTTATCGAAATGATTGAATTTGGTGATGAGGAATGAGCAAGGGGCGATGGGTAATGGGCAATGGGCAATGGGCAATGGGTAAGGGGTAATGTGCATTGGGTAAGTTCACTCTTGACTCATCACCCATTACCGATCCCATCGGCGGTCACGCATCGCGGTTAAGATCGCCTCTCAATTACCCGCTCGATAATTCGCGATTTCCGTGATTACGACGTCGACGGGCTGATCGTTGGGGTCGAGCGGAACGTGCTCGCATAACTGCAGCGCATATGCTCCGGCGACCAGCGGCGGGCGGTTGGCGAAGCGCGCGATCAGGCGGTCGTAAAAACCACCGCCGTAACCGAGTCTTTCGCAGCGCGGCGTAAATGCAACCCCCGGCAGCAACACGAAGTCGATGCGGTCAATATCCGCTGGCGGACAGCTTGCGCGCGGCTCTCGTATGCCCCACACGCCGCTTTGCAGGTCGCTGCCGATATTTTCCACGCGGTGCAATTCGAGCTGGCGCGTGTCGGGATCGACGCGCGGCAGGCACAGTTGTTTGCCGTTCGCCAGCGTGTTCTCCACCAGAACGGCGGTTTCGAACTCGCTGCCGAAACTCATGTAGGCAAGCACGCAGCGCGCGTTGCGGTAGGCGTCGAGGGCGAGCAATTGCGGCGTGATGCGGGCGCTCAATTCGCGCCGCGCGGCTGGCGTCAGCGCATCGCGTGCAGCGAGGATTTGTTTGCGCAGCGCCGCCTTGGGATTGCCGGCGGCGCCTACTTTTCCAGCCACTGGTTGACGTAAGCGAGATCGTCGTCGCTCAGGGAGCCGGCGGCGGCCTTGAGCTTCAGCACGTTGATTGCATAGGCGTAGATCGCCTGCGCATAGTCGCGCCGCGTGCTGATCAACTGCTGGGTGGCATTCAACACATCGACCTGGGTTCTGACGCCCACTTCCTGTCCCAGTTTGCTTGAATCGACCGAGCTTTGTGAAGAAATGAGTGCGGCTTCCAGCGCCTTGATCTGCGCTACACCATTGGCCACGCCCAGAAATGCCGTGCGGGAATTAAGCGCGACCGTACGCTTGGCGTTTTCGAGGTCTTGCCGCGCCTTCTCCTGGTTGGCGAGCGCTTCGCGTACCTTGGAATTGACGAGGCCGCCCTGGTAGAGCGGCACCGCGAGCTGCAGCCCGATAAACTTCGTGTTGCTGTCAAACCCCGCGCCGCCCTGCACGCCGGCGCCCTGGCTGGAATCGACATAGCTCGCCACTGCGTCAAGAGTCGGCAGGTGCCCGCCGCGGCTCTTGGTGACTTCCTGCGCGGCAATGTCGACGTTGGCCTGCGAGATTCTTACCGGCAGGCTGGACAGCGTGGACTGGTCCACCCAGGAGTCCATATTGTTCGGATTGGGCAAAGCGGGAACGAAGCGCGTGTTGATTTTTGCCAGGCCAGGCGGCACCCGGCTGATGATCAGCCGCATCGCCTGCTTCCTGATTTCGAGGTCGTTTTGCGCGGCGATTTCCTGCGAAGCCGCCAGGTCGTGCCGCGCCTGCGCATCATTGGCGTCGGTGATGGTCGCGGTGCCGACTTCGAAATTGCGCTTCGCCTGCGCCAGTTGCTCGGCAAACGCGGTCTTCTGCGCGGTGGCGAGTGTCACGTTGTTTTCGGCCAGCAGGACGTCGAAGTACGCCTGGGCGACGCGCAGGATCAAATCCTGATTCGCCTGCAGCAGCACGGCTTCGGCCTGTGTAACGAGGTTCTTGCTCTGCTCGTAGGTGATCCAGTTCTGCATGCGGAACAGCGGCTGCGTCGCCGTGACGTTGAAGCCGTTGGAATTGTAGCGGCTGGCGGCCGTGCCGGGCACGGCGCCGCGGAACTGCAGATCACGGTCGTTGTACTGGGTGTTGCCAGCGAAGGTCACTGCCGGCAGCAGGCCCGAGCGGCCCTGCGGCATTTTTTCCTGGCTTGCCTGGTAGGCCGCGCGCGCCGCGGCGTATACCGTGTCCGCGCCCTGCGCTTCACGATAGATCGACAGCAGGTCAGCTGCTGCCGCAGGTTGCGTCGCGGCGCACAACGCGATTCCCAGCAACAGAAAAAACTGTTTGCCCGCTGGCATAAACTTCAGTAGCGCGACATTGCCGGCTCGACCTGGTCCGCCCAGGCCGCGATGCCGCCGCTCAAGTTGTAAACGCGGCTGACGCCGGCGCGCTTCAGGTAATTCGCGACCTGCAGGCTGCGCATGCCGTGATGGCACATCACCACGATGTCGCGGTCCTGCGGCAGTTCGCCTACGCGCGCGGGGATTTCCTGCATCGGCAGCAATTGCGCCCCTGCGATGTGGCAAACGTTGTGCTCCCACGGCTCGCGCACGTCGAGCACCAGCGGCGCCGCGCGGGATTTGTCGTCCAGCCATGCGCGCAATGCAGTTGCCGGCAGTTGCTCGATCAAAATACAAATCTTTCCGGTTGCGGCGCATTGTTCAGCGCCGCGATGCAGGTCTCGAACAACGAGACCGAATCGTACGCGCCGCCGCCCGCGCACGTCGTCAGGCGTGCCTGCATCGCGGGCGCTTCGCCGACAATTGCGAGGAGGCGCCCGCCCGGCTTGAGGCTCTGCTGGAATTCGCCGGCCAGCACCGGCACCGAGCCCGTCAGCACGATGACGTCGTAGGGCGCGTGTTTGCTCCAGCCGCGCGCCGCATCGCCGACTTCCAGCGTGACGTTGGCGATGCCGTGCGCGCTGAGCCTGGTCGCAGCGACAGCACTGTAAGCCGGATTGATCTCGACGCTGGTGACATGCGCGCCGCGTTTGGCCAGGAGTGCCGTCATGTAGCCGCTGCCGGTGCCGACTTCGAGTATGCGGTCGGTGGGTTTGACCGCGAGTTCCTGCAGCATGCGCGCTTCGAGTTTGGGGGCCAGCATTCTTTCGCCCGTCGGCGCGTTGTCGGCAAGTGGAATTTCCATGTCGACGAAGGCGAGGCTGCGGTATTGCGGGGCCACGAAGTCTTCGCGGCGCACCGCGAACAGCAAATCGAGCACCTGCTGATCGAGCACTTCCCAGGTGCGGATCTGCTGTTCCACCATGTTGAAGCGCGCGCGTTCGATGTCGATCTGGGCATTCATGAGGGCAGTTGAAACCGGCAATGAAATTTGGGTACGGGAACTTGCAATTATCGCATAATTCAAGTAGCTTGACCTCCACACGTTAGGGGTCCTGGCAGGCTGGTATTGAGTCGTTTGCCGGGTGAGAAAGACCCTTCGAACCTGATGCGGATAATGCCGCCGCAGGGAAGCGTGGCGCCAATTCCCATGTTTCCCCGCGCCGCGCTTGCCTGTGTTCACACAGTGAGGAGCAAACATGAACGCCAATCCCAAATTCCTGAGCGCGACAGCGCATGTCGATGAAGCGGCCGTCAAGTCGCTGCCCAATTCGCGCAAGGTCTACGTCGAGGGCTCGCGCCCCGATATCAGGGTGCCGATGCGTGAAATCAGCCAGTCGGATACGCCGGCTGAAATGGGCGCTGAAAAAAATCCGCCGATTTACGTCTACGACACGTCGGGGCCGTACACCGATCCTGCGGCGAAAATCGACATTCGTTCCGGCCTCGCGCCGCTGCGCGAAAAATGGATAGAGGAGCGCAACGACACCGAACTGTTGCATGACCTTACTTCGGCGTATGGACGCGGCCGCGCTGCCGATCCGAAACTTGCGGAGCTGCGCTTCAATCTCAAGCGCCATCCACGGCGCGCCAAGGCCGGCGCCAACGTTTCGCAAATGCACTACGCGCGCAAAGGCATCATTACGCCGGAAATGGAATACATCGCGATACGCGAGAACCAGCGCCGCGACGGCCTGCCGGAACTCATCACGCGCCAGCATCCGGGCCAGAGTTTCGGCGCGGCGCTGCCCGCCGTGATGACGCCCGAATTCGTGCGCGACGAAATAGCGCGCGGCCGCGCCATCATTCCCGCCAACATCAATCACCCGGAAACCGAACCGATGATCATCGGCCGCAATTTCCTGGTCAAGATCAACGCCAACATCGGCAACTCGGCGCTGTCGAGCTCGATCGCCGAAGAAGTTGAAAAAATGACGTGGTCGACGCGCTGGGGCGGCGACACCGTGATGGACCTCTCGACCGGCAAGAACATTCACGAAACGCGCGAATGGATCATCCGCAATTCGCCGGTGCCGATCGGTACTGTACCGATATATCAAGCGCTGGAGAAAGTCGACGGCAAGGCGGAAGAACTGACGTGGGATATGTTCCGCGACACGCTGATCGAGCAGGCCGAGCAGGGTGTGGATTACTTCACCATCCACGCCGGCGTGCGTCTCGCGTACATTCCGATGACGGCCAAACGCATGACCGGCATCGTGTCGCGCGGCGGCTCCATCATGGCGAAATGGTGTCTCGCGCACCACAAAGAATCGTTCCTCTACACGCATTTCGAAGACATCTGCGAGATCATGAAAGCCTACGACGTGTCGTTTTCGCTCGGCGACGGCCTGCGTCCCGGCTCGGGTTTCGATGCCAACGACGAAGCGCAGCTGGCGGAACTGAAAACGCTCGGCGAGTTGACGGACGTGGCATGGAAGCACGACGTGCAGACCATGATTGAAGGCCCGGGCCACGTGCCCATGCACCTCATCAAAGAGAACATGGATCTGCAATTGAAATACTGCAAGGAAGCGCCGTTCTACACCCTGGGACCGCTCACCACCGACATCGCGCCCGGCTACGATCACATCACCAGCGCGATCGGCGCTGCGATGATAGGTTGGTACGGCACCGCGATGCTGTGCTACGTCACGCCGAAAGAACACCTCGGCTTGCCCGACAAAAACGACGTCAAGGACGGCATCATGGCGTACAAGATTGCGGCGCACGCCGCCGATCTCGCCAAGGGCCATCCGGGCGCGCAGATCCGCGACAACGCATTGTCAAAAGCGCGCTTCGAGTTTCGCTGGGACGACCAGTTCAACCTCGGTCTCGATCCCGACAAGGCCAAGGAATTTCACGACGAGACGCTGCCGCAGGAGGGCGCCAAGCTCGCGCATTTCTGCTCGATGTGCGGGCCGCATTTCTGCTCGATGAAAATCACCCAGGACGTGCGCGAGTACGCAGCCAAGCAGGGCTTGGACGAACAGGCCGCTTTGGCCAAGGGGATGGAAGAGAAAGCGATCGAGTTCGTCAAGAAGGGTGCGGAAGTTTATTCCAAGGTATGACGATATTCGGCATTTGCAAAACGGCCGCTGAAGCGGCCGTTTTATTTTGCACGCTCAGGCGCTGACGTTAAGGGCGACGACAATATTCGCGGCAGCCCAGCGTTGCAGACTGGCCGCGAAATCGAATCCGTCGTCGGCGGCCGACGCCTGTTCCAGCGCGGCGCCGAGCAGATTGCTCCCTCCGATCGCATCTAGAAAAGTCACTTCCCCGCGCGTTAGCCGGGCTACGGTAGCGCGAAACTGCGGGCGGTAGATAACGATGGCTTCCGCGTCGCCGTCGAAATCGACCGCAATCTCGCCGCCATAGTCGTCCTGATGCACTTCCCAGATGCGGAACAGCGGATAGGCCGACCTCAGCGTGGCCACCGCAGGATGCAGAGTCAGCTGAAGCCGCGGGTAATCGTCTTCACGTATCGATGCGAGCCTGCTCAAGTCGAGCGGCGCATGGTTGGCAGCATAGTGCGCGCGATGCGCCAGCCATTCCATGCGCGCGACGTCGGGCAGGTAGGGCAGCGTTTGCGCCGGCGGAAAAGTTTTTACGAAATTCGCCAGATGCTCGCCCAGTTCGTTGAGATCGCCACTGGCCGACGGGTGATCGCTGCAGTACGCGCGCGCAAGACCGTCGAAAAATTCAGCGCCGACCAGTTTGCGCACGATAGGGTACGTAGCAACCAGCGCCAGCGCCGCATTCGCGCCGACGTTGCCGCGATAAATCGCCAGACGGGCGCGCGCGTGTGTGGCATCGCCTGCGATCAGCGGCAAGACATCGTCGCTGCGTGCGCTGTCGGCGAGCGCCGTGCTGACGAGCTGCTGCAAGGTGGCGAGGTCAGGCATGTGCCGGCGCCAGTCTCGTTTCGACTTTGAGTGCCTCATCAAGCAGCACGTCGAGGCCGGGAATATTGGTGTCCCACTCGATCAATGTGCGCACTGGTCCGAGCCGCGCACGCGCCGCATCGTAGAGCAGCCAGACCGCATCGGTTACGCGCGAGCCGTGATCGTCGATCAGGCAATCGCCGGTGCGCGTATGTCCCGCGAGATGAATTTCCTGCACGCCGTGCGCCGGCAGCGCGGCGATCGCGGCGACCGCATCGAAGCCGTGGTTGACGGCATTCACGTAAAGATTGTTGACGTCGAACAGGATGCCGCAGCCGCTGCGCCGCGCAACCTCCGCCACAAATTCAAGTTCGGGTATCGCCGAATCGCGATACTGCAGATAACTGGAAACGTTTTCGACGAGGATGCTGCGACCCAAAGCCGTTTGCACCTGATCGACGCGCGCCACCATCAGCGCGAGAGCTTCTTCGGTATAGGGCAAAGGCAGGAGATCATTGAAGTGCCGCCCGCCGTGCGCGCCCCAGCATAAATGCTCCGACACCAGCAGTGGTTCGACACGTGCGACGAGATTTCGCAATTTAGCGAGGTGTTGCTCGCGCAGACCATCCGCCGAGCCGAGCGACAGTCCCACTCCGTGCAGGCTCAGCGGGTAGTCGCGCCGCACATGCTCGAGCACGTGCAGATCGAAGCCGCCCGCGCCGAAATAATTTTCGCTGTGTACTTCGAGCCAGCCTATGCGTGGCCGCTCGTCGAGGAACTGGCGGTAGTGCGCGGCGCGCAGGCCGATGCCCGCAAGGGCGCGCATGGAGTTGGGCTGGGACATGGATTCAAGTAGTCGGCTAGTCGCACGCCGACCTTACGGCGCGCAGGCTTATGCTAACAGTGTGCCAGAGCGTCTGTCGCGCAAAAACACGCCGGAGTTTGCAGTTACAATGTCCGCGATGGATTACCTGATATGGATCAAGGTGGTGATACTCGGCGTGGTCGAGGGGCTCACCGAGTTTCTGCCGGTATCGAGCACCGGCCACTTGATCATCGCCGGCCAGTTGCTCGGCTTCAACGACGAAAAGGGCCAGATTTTCCTGATTGTGATTCAGACCGGCGCGATGCTGGCGATCGTGTGGGAATATCGCGTCAAATTCGCCGCGCTTCTTATGGGTATCACGCGCGATCGCAAGGCGCAGCAGTTCGCTGTCAATCTTGCCGTTGCGTTTCTGCCGGCCGCGGTGCTCGGCCTGGCGTTCGGCAAATACATCAAGGCGGCGCTGTTTAAACCGGTGCCGGTTGCGATCGCGTTCATCGTCGGCGGCATCATTATCCTGTGGGCGGAGCGGCGCACTCACGCCATCTCGGTGCAGTCGGTCGACGACATGACCTGGAAGGACGCTTTGAAAGTCGGATGCGCGCAGGCGTTCGCATTGATCCCCGGCACCTCGCGTTCCGGTGCAACCATCATCGGCGGGCTCTTGTTTGGACTGTCGCGGCGCGCTGCCACCGAGTTTTCTTTTTTTCTCGCGGTGCCGACGTTGATCGCTGCCGGGGCCTACGATCTGTTCAAGCACCGCGCACTATTCGACGTCGGCGATATCGGCGTATTCGCGGCCGGCATGGCGGTTTCGTTCGGCGCCGCCTTTCTGTGCGTGCGCTGGTTGTTGCGCTATATCGCGAACCACGATTTCACGCCTTTTGCGTGGTACCGCATTGCGTTTGGCGTCGTGGTGCTGGTTACCGCTTATTATGGCGTGGTGAGTTGGGAAGCATAATTATCGGTAATGGGTGATGAGCGTGGTCGGCAATGGGTCATGGGTAATGAGCAATGGGTAAAAGGCGGTGAGGATTTCATCACCCATAGCCCATCACCCATAGCCCATCACCCATAGCCCATCACCCATAGCCCATCACCCATCACTCATAACCCATTGCGCATCGCCGAACTGAATCAGCTTTGCACCCACGGCAAGCCGCGGGCGCGCCAGCCGCTGGCGGAATTGCGATGCCCCGCCGCGTCGCGGTCGCCTTCGAAACCCTCGAGTATGTTGTAAGCGTCGCGATAGCCTGCCTGCGTTGCGGCCGCCGCCGTTTCGTGCGAGCGCCCGCCGCTGCGGCACAGGAACATCACGGTCGCATCCTGCGGCACCGCTTGCGCGAGTTGCGCCAGGAACTGCGGATTTGGCAGCATGCCGGGATAGCTTTTCCACTCGATCTCGACGCTGCCGGGAACGCGCCCGACGAAATCGAGTTCGGCGCGGCTGCGCACGTCGATGAGTTTTGCGCCGGGTTGTTGTTGGAGCACCGCCTGCGCTTCGGCCGGCAACAGCGCGCCTTCGTAGGGCAGCCCTTTTTCACGCGCCCTGGCGCGTGCGGTCTTCATAATTTCATCGATTCCGGCCATGTTGGGACCCCAAAACCGTTCTGTTTAAAAGCAAAATTTTACTCCGAGGCTGGCGCGGAGCAATCCGCACTGATAAAGTGCAAAAAAATCGTATTTGCACGGTATTGGTGCAAATGCAGTTCGCACGCCACTAAAATTGGGTTGTGGCACAATGTTTTCCCCGGTTTGAGGCTTGGCATATTTCGTGCTGAATTGGGCTTCCCGGAATCCTCCGTTTTCGATAAACACGCTTAAGTTAGGGAGAACACAATGGTGGTAGCCGATGTAATGAAGATGGTCAAAGACAACGAAGTCAAGTTTGTCGATTTCAGGTTTACGGACACGCGCGGCAAAGAGCAGCACGTTTCGGTTCCCGTCAAGGCGTTCAACGAAGAGAAATTCACGGAAGGCCATGCGTTCGACGGCTCGTCGATCGCCGGCTGGAAAGGCATCGAAGAGTCCGACATGCTGCTGCTGCCGGACCCTGATTCGGCGCGCATGGATCCATTTACCGACGAGCCGGTGCTCAATATTTCGTGCGACGTGGTCGAACCGTCGGACGGCAAAGGCTACGACCGCGATCCGCGCTCGATCGCCAAGCGCGGCGAGGTTTATCTCAAGTCCACCGGCCTCGGCGACACCGCGTACTTCGGTCCGGAACCCGAATTTTTCATTTTTGATTCGGTCACCTGGAACGTCGACATGTCGGGTTGCGGAGTCAAGATCAAGTCGGAAGAAGCGCCGTGGACTTCGGGTGAAGAACTCGAAGGCGGCAACATGGGTCACCGTCCGCCGGTCAAAGGCGGTTATTTCCCGGTGCCGCCGGTCGATATGCTGATGGATATCCGCAATGCAATGTGCATCGCGCTCGAAGCGCAAGGCGTCGAAGTTGAAGTGCATCACCACGAAGTGGCGGCGCCCGGCCAGTGCGAAATCGGCACCAAGTTCGAAAAATTGGTGAAGCGCGCCGACTGGAACCAGATCCTCAAATACACGGTGCAGATGGTGGCTTCGTCTTACGGCAAGACCGCCACCTTCATGCCGAAGCCGGTGGTCGGCGACAACGGTTCGGGCATGCACGTGCACCAGTCGATCTGGAAAGGCGGGCAAAACCTGTTTGCCGGCAACGGCTATGCCGGCCTGTCCGAATTCGCCTTGTTTTATATCGGCGGCATCATCAAGCATGCCAAGGCGCTCAACGCCATCACCAACCCCGGCACCAATTCATACAAGCGGCTGGTGCCCGGATTCGAAGCGCCGATCAACCTCGCTTACTCGGCGAAAAACCGCTCCGCTGCGTGCCGCATTCCGTATGTGTCCAATCCGAAAGGACGCCGCGTCGAAATTCGTTTTCCGGACCCGACTGCCAATCCTTACCTCGCGTTTACCGCGATGATGATGGCGGGTCTTGACGGCGTGCAGAACAAGATCCATCCCGGCGATCCGATCGACAAGAACCTCTACGATCTGCCGCCGTCGCAGGCGAAAAAAGTGCCCAACGTGTGTTCGTCGCTCGAAATGGCGCTCGAACATCTCGACAAAGACCGCGGGTTCCTCACGGCGGGCGGGGTATTTTCCGACGACATGCTGGATGCTTACATCACGCTGAAGATGGAAGAAGTCACGCGCTTCCGCATGACCACGCACCCGGTCGAGTTCGACATGTATTACAGCCTGTAAACGGCTGCAGCAGCATCGACACAACAGGGCGGTTATCCCGCCCTGTTGCATTTTCAGGTTCCGCCTACAGACGCGTCGCATTGTTAGTTTTACTTATCTGACATAGACTTAGCGCAAGCATTGAGTTTTGTGGAGTCAACCGCACCCGATATCGCCCGTTGCTGTAAGGGGCTACCCGAGGATTGCTATGAGAATATGGTTTTTACTGTTGTGCATGTTTGCAGTGCCGGCCGTCCATGCCGAGATGTGGAAGTGCACGGATACCGACGGCAATACCCGCTACACCAATGTGAAGGGGGACGCGAAAGGCTGCAAGGGCTTGAACCTGGAACCGATGAACACGTCGCAGCCGCCGGCCCGCGCGCAAACGCAGCAAAAACCCGCCAACTTTCCGAGCGTCGACAACGATACGCAGCGCAGCCGCGACGCCGGCCGCCGCAAGATCCTCGAGCAGGAACTTGCGCAGGAACAGGGGCAACTGGATACCGCAAAGAAACAGCTCGCCGAGCAAAAAAACACGCGCCTCGGCACCGAAAAGAACTTTGCGCGGCTTGAAGAACGGTTAAAGCCGTTCGAAGACAAGGTCAAGCTGCACGAAAACAACGTCGAGAGTCTGCGTAAAGAAATCGCCAACATCAAATAGCCGGGCGTTTTTTCACGCCTGGCCGCATGCAATTGCGCCGCTTCAGGTTTCCTGTTGCCGCAGCCACGGGACCGATAACTGGTCTGGTTCTTGCTCTTATCATTCTTGACATCTAAACATGGCGGTTGCCGCATTAGCAGGGCTCGATCTTCTCGCAACGGCGATTGTCATCGTCGATCGCGAGCTCGTCGTGCGCTTCGCCAATCCCGCCGCGGAAAACTTATTCGAGCTGAGCAGCAAGAGTCTTATGGGCAATATGATTACAGAGGTATTCGAACACGACCGCGTGCTGGGCGCGGCTATCGACTATGCGCGCCTGAACCACTGCAGCTATACCGAACACGATCTGAAAATCGGCGTGGCCGGACACGCCAAGCTGCATTTGAGTTGCACGCTGTCGCCGGTGGAAATCGAAGGCTGGGTCGACGGCTGGCGGGGACTGCTGCTCGAGTTCCGGCATATTGATCAGCAGATCAAGATCGCACGCGAGGAACGCCTGCACGACCAGAGCCAGGCCAACCGCGAGTTGATCCGCAATCTCGCGCATGAAATCAAGAACCCGCTGGGCGGCATACGGGGCGCTGCGCAACTGCTCGACCACGAGCTCGAGCGCCCGGGCCTGCACGAATACACGCAGGTCATCATGCAGGAGGCCGACCGCCTGCAGTCGCTGATGGACCGCCTGCTCACGCCGCACCGCCTGCCGCAGCCGGCGCCGCTGAACATTCACGAAGTGCTCGAGCGCGTGCGCAGCCTGATCCTGGCCGAATATCCGCACGGCATCACGATTCGCCGCGACTACGACACCAGCGTGCCGCTGTTGCAGGGTGACAAGGAACAGATGATCCAGATCGTGCTCAATATCGCGCGCAATGCGGCACAGGCCATGAAAGGCAACGGCCAGTTGAAATTGAGAACGCGTATCGCGCGGCAGGTCACGCTGGCGAGAAAACGTCACCGCCATGCCCTCGAGGTACAAATCAACGATACCGGACCCGGCATCCCTGAAAACATGCGCGAAAAGATTTTTTATCCGTTGGTGTCGGGCCGCGAGGGCGGCACCGGTCTGGGGCTCACGCTGGCGCAGAGTTTTGTGACGCAGCATGGCGGCACCATCACGTTCGACAGTCAGCCGGGTAACACTACGTTTACGCTGCTGCTGCCAACCAATAACAGCGAGAATGGCAAACCATGAAACCGGTGTGGATAATTGACGACGATCGCTCGATACGCTGGGTCTTCGAGAAGGCGCTGACGCGCGAGAACATTGCGTTCAAGACGTTCTCGTCTGCCGACGAGGCGCTCGGCGCTCTGGGCAGCGAAACTCCGCAACTGGTCGTCAGCGACATCCGCATGCCTGGCGAATCGGGCCTCGAGTTGTTGCAGCAGGCCAAGCAGCGCTATCCGCATATGCCGGTCATCATCATGACCGCGTATTCGGATCTCGAAAGCGCCGTCGCCGCGTTTCAGGGCGGCGCGTACGAGTACCTGCCCAAACCTTTCGACGTCGATCATGCGGTCGAGCTTATCCGGCGCGCCATGGAAGAAAGTACGCGCCAGGACGACGTGGTCGAAGTCGCCGGCGCCGAGCCGGAGATACTCGGCCAGGCGCCGGCTATGCAGGAGGTGTTCCGCGCGATCGGCCGGCTCGCGCAGTCGCACGCCACCGTTCTCATAACCGGCGAATCAGGCACCGGCAAGGAACTGGTGGCAAGCGCACTGCATCGCCACAGCCCGCGCGCCGCCAAACCGTTCATCGCAATCAACACCGCCGCCATTCCCAAGGATTTGCTCGAGTCCGAATTGTTCGGTCATGAGCGCGGTGCGTTTACCGGCGCGCAGACCATGCGGCGCGGGCGCTTCGAGCAGGCCGACGGCGGCACTTTGTTTCTGGATGAAATCGGCGATATGCCGGCCGATCTGCAGACGCGTTTACTGCGCGTGCTGTCGGACGGCCAGTTCTATCGCGTCGGCGGGCATCAGCCGATCAAGTCGAACGTGCGCGTGATCGCGGCCACCCACCAGGACCTGGAAGTGCGCGTCAAACAGGGTTTGTTTCGCGAAGACCTGTTTCACCGGCTGAACGTCATCCGCTTGCGGCTGCCGCCCCTGCGCGAACGGCGCGAAGACATACCGCTGCTGGCCAAGCATTTTCTCGCGAAAAGCGCGCGCGAACTCGGTGTCGAAGCCAAGCGCCTGACGGATGTAGCACTCAAATTCCTGAGCGCGCAGGATTTTCCGGGCAACGTGCGCCAGATCGAGAACCTTTGCCACTGGCTGACGGTGATGGCGCCGGGTGTGAGCGTCGACGTCAACGACCTGCCGTCCGAATTGCGGCTGGAGGCAGGCGCCGCAGTCGGCGAAAACTGGATTACGGCGCTGGAACGCGAAGTGGCAAATGCGCTCAATCGCGGCGAATCCTCTTTGATGGATGTGCTCGGGCCGCAGTTTGAAAAAGCATTGATTACACGGGCGCTCGCCCACACCGGCGGCCGGCGCATCGAAGCGTCGCTTTTGCTGGGGTTGGGCCGCAATACGCTGACGCGCAAGATCCAGGAACTCGGACTCGACGCCGGCAAGAACGGCGAAGAGTGAGTCGGGGTTGCCGCCGATAAATCGCTAGGGACTCCTGCCGGCAATTACGCCGGCAACTGTCTGGTCAATCGCTTGCGAAATCGGCGGTGACCGGCGCGTGATCGGAAGGCCGCTCGTTTTTGCGCGGCTCGATGTCGATCACGCAGGCGCGGCAGCCGGCCGCCAGGCGGCGGCTCAGCAGCACGTGATCGATGCGCAATCCCATCTTGCGCCTGAATGCATTCATGCGGTAATCCCACCAGGTGTACGATTGCGGTTGCTGCTCAAGCAGGCGAAAGCTGTCTTCGAGTCCGCCGGCGAGCAGTTGCTGAAACGCCGCGCGTTCCGGCGCGCTGCACAGTACCTGGCCTTCCCATGCCTTGGGGTCGTGTACATCGCGGTCATCGGGCGCGATGTTGAAATCGCCGACCACGACGAGCCGGTCGTTGGCGGCGAGTTCACCCGCCAGCCAGCGCTGGGTGTGCTGCAACCATTCGAGCTTGTAACGATATTTGTCCGAGTCAACGCTCTGGCCGTTGGGCACGTACAGGCAAACGACGCGCACGCCGGCGACGGTTGCCGCCAGCACGCGTTTTTGCGGATCGTCGAAACCAGGCAGCGCAGCCTGCGCGCCGGTCGCGGGCTCTTTGCTCAGGATCGCCACCCCGTTGTAGGTTTTCTGGCCGCTGAACAGCACGTGGTAACCGGCGGCGCGGATGTCTTCCGCCGGAAACTTCGCGTCTTCGAGCTTGGTTTCCTGCAGGCACAGCACGTCGGGTTGCTGCGTTTCCAGCCACGCGAGGACCTGCGGCAGCCGAACCTTGAGCGAATTAACGTTCCAGGTGGCAACCCGCATTATTTGGCGGGGGCGGGCGCAGCCGCGGCAGGTTTGGTGCCGGGCTTGGCGCCGGGAAGCACCGTGCTCGGGTAGCCGGCCTGGTCGAGCGCCCCGTCCCATTCAGACGCCAGATAGCCTTTGACCAGTTTGAGTTGGCCAACCTGCAGCATGGGCACTTCCAGGGTGCCGCCGGTCATTTTCTTGAACTCCTCGAACTCCTGGGGCGATGCCGGCTTGGAAGGATTTCTTTCGGTATACGGCACGCCGCGCTTTACGAGGTGCGCCTTGGCCAGCTTGCACGGTTCGCCGCACTCTGCGGTGGAGTAGAAGGTGAGCGGGAAGTTCTTGGTCGCGAGTTGCACGCTGTACGGCGTGTCGCTGGTCTGCGCCTCTGCCGCGCTCGCATTGCCGCCGAGTTTTTTCTGCTCGACTTTCTTGACGTTGGCGGGCGGCGGGTAAGGCGTGTAATTGACGGTGCCTTTTTCGTCAACCCAGCGGTACATTTCCGCGCCGTGCGCGAGTGCCGCAAATCCCATCAAGGTCAGCAATGTCCAGATTTTCATGACTTAATTTCTCCGGTTCATGGCGTTCGCCGCTTTTATAGCATAACGTCCGCCGTGCGGGTAGGGAGTACGTCAGGCACCCGCCGCAGCGGTCATTCCACTGCCTCAGTTGAGCAAGTCGCAATTTAACATTGGCCGGTTCGGCAGCCGCGGCAGTTCGCGTTGCTCGCATCCCCGGACGCTAAAGCGCCGGGGCCCCTGCTCGGTCGCTCATGCCGCTATGTCTTAACAATGCGTCGATACTGGGTGCGCGGCCGCGGAACGCGACAAACGATTCGAGCGCGGGGCGGCTGCCGCCGACCGCGAGTATCTCGTCGCGAAAGCGCAGGCCGATCTCGGGATTCAGCACGCCGCGTTCTTCAAACAGGCTGTAGACGTCTGCTGATAACACTTCCGCCCATTTGTAGCTGTAATAGCCGGCCGCATAACCACCGGCAAAAATATGCGAAAAGCTCTGCGGGAAACGATTGAACGCAGGCGGCACGAGCACGGCCACCTGCCGGCGGATGTCGTCGAGCAGTGCCTGCGCGCTGCCGTCAGGCGCAAAGTCGTAGTGCAAATGAAAGTCGAACAGCGAGAATTCGACCTGGCGCAGCGTCTGCATGCCGCTCTGGAAATTCTTCGCCGCCAGCATTTTGTCGAACAGCGCGCGTGGTAGCGAGGCGCCGCTATCCACGTGGTGCGTCAGCGGCTTCAACGCATCCCACTCCCAGCAGAAATTCTCCATGAACTGACTCGGCAGCTCGACCGCGTCCCATTCCACGCCGTTGATGCCGGAGACGCCGAGTTCTTCGACGCGCGTCAGCAGATGGTGCAGGCCGTGGCCGAATTCGTGGAACAGAGTGATCACTTCGTCATGTGTGAACAGCGCCGGCTTTTTCTTGCCGTCGACTTCGCCGACCGGTGCGGCAAAGTTGCAATTGAGATAGGCAACCGGGGTCTGGATGCCGCTGCCGGCGCGCCGCCGCGTGATCGCATCGTCCATCCAAGCGCCGCCGCGCTTCGACGGCCGCGCATAGAGGTCTAGGTAAAACTGTCCAACCAGGTTCTGCGCACGGTCGCGGATGCTGAAAAAGCGCACGTCGGGATGCCACGTCGGTGCCGTGTCGGGCTGTATGGAAACTCCATAGAGCGTCTCGACCACGCGGAACATGCCGGGCAGCACCGTTGTTTCGGGAAAGTATTGCTTTACTTCCTGATCCGAAAAATCGTAGCGCGCGATGCGCAATTTCTCCGACACGTAGCCGATGTCCCACGCCTGCAGGTCCGCGAGCTTCAGTTCGTCGCGCGCGAATTGTTTCAGTTCTGCGAGGTCGCTCTCGGCAAACGGCCTGGCGCTGGCCGCCAGATCGGCGAGAAACTTCAATACCTGCTGCGGCGATTCGGCCATCTTGGGTTCGAGCGAATACTCGGCAAAACTCGCGAAGCCCAGCAATTGTGCAAGTTCGCGTCGCAGTGCCACGATCTCGGTGATCAATTGCGTATTGTCCCATTCGGGCTTGCCGAACTCGGCGGCACGCGTCGCGTAGGCGCGGTAGAGGGTTTCGCGCAGCGCGCGGTTGTCGGCGTACTGGAGAACCGGCATGTAAGAAGGCGCATGCAAGGTGAATTTCCAGCCCGTCTTGCCATCCGCCGCGGCTGCTTCATGCGCGGCCTGCAGCGCGTCGGCGGGAATGCCCGCCAACGGGTCCGCCGCTTCCACGTAATGCGCGAATGCATTAGTGGCATCGAGAATGTTGTCGGAAAAACGCGAAGACAGCGCCGAGAGTTTTTCGCGGACTGCGGTGAAACGCGCTTTCTTGTCCGCGGCGAGGTCGGCGCCGCCAAGCCGGAAGTCGCGCAGTTCGTGCTGGACGATCGCGCGCTGCGCGCTGGTGAGCTGCGCCATTTCAGGAGATGCGCCAAGCTGCTTGAATTTTTCGAACAGCCGCTGGTTCTGGCCGAGTTCGGTGTAAAACTGGGTCACCTTTGGCAGGTTCGCGTTATAGACTTCGCGCAGTTCGGGACTGTTCATCACCGCGTTCAGGTGCCCGACCTGTCCCCATGCGCGGTTGAGTTTCTCGGTTGCGTCCTGCAGGGGTGCCGCAAAATTCTGCCAGTTCGGCTGCGCGCCCGCAGCGGCGAGTTGCTCGACCACGGCGCGGCTGGCCGTCAGCATTTCGTTGACCGCGGGTGTCACATACGAGGGCTTGAAGGCGTCGAAGCGCGGCAGGCCGGAAAAGTCGAGCAAAGGGTTCATAGGCGCGTTCTGAGGGTAAAAAGCGGGGACAGGATGGAGGATAGAGCCAATAAGATGGGCGCGAAAGCCCAAAATTCAACTGCGAGCAGCGCTGCTAATTCGATTCGTAAACGATCTGGCCTTCGACCAGCGTATAACGCACTTTGCCCTTGATTTCGACGCCCGTGTAAGGCGTGTTCTTGCCCTGGCTTTTCAGCGCTGCGGGCTCGACTTTCCAGTAGCGCTCCGCATCAAATACGCACAGGTCGGCGCTCTTGCCGGGCGCAAGTGTGCCGGCGTCGATGCCAAGTACGCGCGCCGGCTCGGTAGTAATACGTGCGAGTCCTTTGGCCAGCGGCAGCTTGGCCTCTTCCATCCACTTCAGCGTGAGCGGCAGCAGGAGTTCGACGCCGGTGGCGCCGGTTTCGGCCTCACCGAACGGCAGCTGCTTGGCGTCGACGTCGACCGGTGTGTGGTCAGAACACAGCGCGTCTACCGTGCCATCGGCGAGCGCTGCGCGCAACGCATCGCGGTCGCGCTGGCTGCGCAGGGGCGGTGTCAGGTGGCAATTGGGATCGAAGTAGCCGATATCCATTTCCGACAGGTGGGCATGATGAATGGCGATGTCGCAGGTCACCTTGATCCCCTGTTGCTTGGCCTGGCGCACCATGTCGACACCCTCGGCGCTCGACATTCTGCACAAGTGGATGCGCGCGCCGGTTTCGCGCGCCAGCAGCAGGATGGCCGATACGGCGAGCGTTTCCGCGCAGACCGGGATCGCGGCGAGCCCCAGGCGGGTGGCGACCTGGCCGTCGTGCGCAACGCCGCCGCGCGCGAGCGCCGCATCCTGCGGCCGCAGCCACACCGCGAAATCGAAAGTCGCCGCGTATTGCAAGGCGCGCAGCAGCAGTTGCGTGTCGGTGAGCGGCGCATCCGCGTGCGAGAACGCAACGCAGCCGGCATCGGTCAGTTCAGCCATCTCGGTCAGATGCGTGCCCTTCAAGCCGAGAGTCAGCGCGCCTATCGGGTAGACATGCGCCTGGTTCAGGTTGCGGGCGCGGAACTTGAGCATCTCGACCAGACCCGGCTCGTCGAGCGGCGGATCGGTATCGGGCGGGCACGCCAGGCTAGTCACACCGCCGGCTGCGGCCGCCTGCATTTCCGATTCGAGGGTCGCCATGTATTCGAACCCGGGCTCGCGCAGGCGCACCGCGAGATCGACCAAGCCCGGACAGACGACAAGGCTGCTTGCGTCCACGGTGCGGTTGGCGGTGAAGCCGGCGGGTGCCGTGCCGATAGCCACTATCTTGCCGGCGGCGATGAACACGTCCTGTTTCGCGTCGGTGCCGCTCGCGGGATCGATCAGGCGGCCGTTTTTGATGTGTATCTTCATAAAGTCTGGTAATGGGCAATGAGTTTTGGGCAATGAGCAATGAGTAATGGGCAATGGGAATCATCCGAGACTCGGTTATCTTCTACACGTGGTTTACTCATCACCATTACGCATCACCCATCGCCCATAACTCATAACCATTTCAGTTTCCCGCCAGTATGCTCATGACGGCCATGCGGATCGCAATGCCGAAGGTCACCTGCGGCAGGATTACGGACTGGCTGCCGTCCGCAACGTCGGAATCGATTTCAACGCCGCGGTTCATCGGTCCGGGATGCAGCACGATGGCGTCCGGTTTGGCAAGCGCCAGTTTTTCCTTGGTGAGGCCGTAGAACTTGAAGAATTCTTGCGGCGACGGCAGGAAGGAGCCCTGCATGCGCTCGTTCTGCAGCCGCAGCATCATGATGACGTCGACGTCTTTCAGGCCGCTCGCCATGTCGTGATAGACGTGCACGCCCAGGTTGTCAACGTTGGTCGGCAGCAGCGTCTTGGGCCCGATCACGCGCAGTTCCGGCACGCCCAATGTCGTCAGCGCGTGGATCTGCGAGCGCGCGACGCGCGAATGCAGGATATCGCCGACGATCGCCACGCGCAGCTTGGTGAAATCCTGCTTGTAGTGGCGGATGGTGAACATGTCCAGGAGGCCCTGCGTCGGATGCGAATGACGGCCATCGCCGGCATTGACGACGTGGATGTCCTCGCTGACGTGGCGCGCGATCAGATGCGGTGCGCCGCTTTGCGCATGGCGCACGATGAACATGTCGGCCTGCATCGCCGCCAGGTTGGCGACGGTGTCGAGCACCGACTCGCCCTTGGATTGCGACGACACGTTGATGGCGAGGTTGATCACGTCCGCCGACAGGCGCTTGGCGGCGATTTCGAAAGTGGTGCGCGTGCGCGTCGATGGTTCGAAAAACAGGTTGAAAATGGCCTTGCCGCGCAACAGCGGCACTTTTTTGACTTCGCGCTGGGTGACGCCGACGAACGACTGCGCGGTGTCGAGTATCTGGCGCAGAATGTCGCCAGGCAGGCCCTCGATCGACAGCAGGTGATGCAGTTCGCCGTTTTTGTTGAGCTGCGGGTTAGCGTTGAGAAACATCGGGTGTCGCGGTCCTTGTATCAGTCTTTGCTCAGCGCCAGGCTCAAATGCCCTTGCGCGTCGCGCTGCAATTCCACGTTTTGCTTCACATCGATCACCGCGCCGACGAATTGCGCGGCGATCGGCAGCTCGCGCCCGCTGCGGTCGACCAGCGAGGCAAGCCGGATGCTCGCCGGCCGGCCGTAATCGAAAAGCTCGTTCATCGCCGCGCGGATGGTGCGGCCCGTATACAGCACGTCGTCGACCAGTATGAGGTCGCGGCCTTCGACTTCGAACGGGATGTCCGACGCCACCACCTTGCGCTTGAGTCCCTTGTGCTGGAAGTCATCGCGGTAAAACGAAACGTCGAGCGTGCCGCACGGCACCTTGAGTTTGAGCGCCTCATGCAAACGCTCGGCCAGCCACACGCCGCCGGTGACGATGCCGATCAGGCCGGTCTCGGCGGACACCTGTGGGCGCATTTGCTCGATCAGCGCGGCGAGCAGTTGTTCGGCGTCTGGCAGCGGCTTGGCGGTCATTGCTGTGCCTGCGCCATTTTTATGCGGCGCGCCTGTTCGTCGAGCCAAGCCTGCAGGATGTGCAGGGCCGCGACCTGATCGACGACGAGTTTTCTTCTGTGACCGGCGACGCCGGCTTCGGCGAGGCTCATCTCGGCGGCGGCCGACGTCAGCCGCTCATCGACGAGTTCAACCGGCAAATTGAAACGCCCGCCAAGTTCACGTGCGAATTTGCGCGCGAGACGCGATATTTCATGCTCGGTGCCATCGAGATGGGAGGGCAAGCCGACTACCAGCAGTGCCGGCCGCCATTCCTGCAAAAGTGTTTCGATCGCGGCATAACGGCTTTTCTTGTCTTCGGCGACGATGGTCGTCAGCGGATGCGCGATACCCACGCCGGTATCGCCGACCGCGGCGCCGATGCGCTGCTCGCCGAAATCGAAAGCGAGCACTGTCGTGCTTGCGCCGTGAAGCGTGAGGCGTGAGGCGTGAGGAGGTTCGGCCTGCTGCGTGGGCGGCGGCAATTCACGCATGTCCGGCGCTCTCAGACAAGGTGGCGTAATCCACGCCCAGTATTTTCATCGCCGCCGCCAGCCGTTGCGCAGCCGGTAATTCGAACATGACGTCGTCGCGCGCCGCCACCGTCAGCCAAGCGTTCTGGGCGAGTTCGTATTCGATCTGGCCCGGCGCCCACCCGGCATAGCCGAGAGTCACCAGCATCTGGCGCGGACCTTCGCCGCGCGCGACTGCCTCGAGGATGTCCTTCGAAGTGGTTAGTCCGATTTCGGGGCTGATCGACAGCGTGGACTGCCAGTTGCCCACCGGGCCATGCAGCACGAAGCCGCGATCGGTTTGCACCGGGCCGCCGTAATGCACCGCGATCGAGTTGCATTGCGCGGAAGCGGCGGGAATACTGACCTGGTCGAGCAATTTGGCGAGCGTCATGTCGAGCGGGCGATTGATCACCAGGCCGAGCGCGCCCTGCTCGTTGTGCTCGCAGATATAGGTGAGGGTCCTGGAAAAATGCGGATCCGCCATGTTGGGCATGGCGATCAGGAAGTGGTGCGTGAGATTCACCGATTGCATTTTTAATTTCTGGTTCCGCCTGCCTCGAGCCGGAGACTCAGACCGGCGCTATTGTAAACGCGCGGGCGTCCGTTCACAATCGTTTCGTCGGGCTGTTTCACCTAACCGACGCCCGCCGGGCGTCCCCAGAACACACAAGTGACCTACGATATCTCCGTGGTGTGGTTCCGGCGCGATTTGCGCTGTTTCGATCATGCCGCCCTCCACGCCGCGCTGAAGCAGAGCCGGCGCGTCCACTGCGCATTCGTGTTCGATCGCGAAATTCTCGGCGGGTTGCCGCGGCGCGACGACCGGCGCGTCGAGTTCATCTGGCTCTGCGTGCGTGAACTGCAGGAGGAACTGGCGCGCCACGGCGGCGGGCTGCAGGTCCTGCATGGCTGCGCGCGCGAGGAGATCCCGGCGCTGGCGGTACGCCTTAAGGCCGATGCCGTGTTCACCAATCACGATTACGAGCCGGCCGCGGTCGAGCGCGACGCCGCGGTGGGCGCCGCGCTGGCGCGCGAGGGCAGGGCATTCGTCACCTGCAAAGACCAGGTCATCTTCGAAAAAGACGAGGTGCTGACCCAGGATGGCCGGCCGTTCAGCGTATTTACGCCTTACAAGAACGCCTGGCTGAAGCGCCTCGACGGTTTTTTCATGCAGGCCTATCCGGTTGAAAAATATTTCGACCGGCTGGCGCCGCCCGCCGGCCATGAGATGCCGGCGCTGCAGGACATCGGGTTCAGACCGACCAATCTGTCCGAACTTGGCATCCCGCCCGGGATGTCAGGCGCGCGCAAGCTGTTCGCGAATTTCAAAAAACGCATGGCCGACTATCACGAGCGGCGCGATTTTCCGGCATTGAAAGGCCCGTCTTACCTGTCGGTGCATCTGCGTTTCGGCACGATATCGATACGCGCCCTGGCGCGCGAGGCATGGCAGGCGGCGGATCGCGGCGCGGCGGTGTGGCTGTCGGAACTCATATGGCGCGATTTCTATTTCATGATCCTGCACCATCATCCGCGCGTGGCGGCGCGCGCGTTTCATCCCGTGTACGATGCGCTCAAATTCCCGAACGACGAAAACCTGTTTCGCGCCTGGTGCGAGGCGCGCACCGGTTATCCGCTGGTCGACGCGGCCATGCGCCAGTTGAACCAGACCGGCTACATGCATAACCGGCTGCGTATGGTCGTGGCGTCGTTTCTGGTGAAAGATCTGCACGTCGACTGGCGCTGGGGCGAAAAATATTTTGCCGATGAACTCAATGATTTCGATCTCGCGGCCAACAACGGCGGCTGGCAATGGGCGGCATCCACCGGCTGCGATGCGCAGCCGTATTTCCGAATTTTCAACCCGGTCACGCAATCGCAGAAATTCGACGCCGAGGGAAAATTCATCCGCAAGTACGTCCCGGAGCTGAAAGACTGCGACAACAAATTCATCCACGCGCCGTGGCTGATGAGCGCTGCGCAGCAGGCGCAGGCAGGCGTCGTGATCGGCCGCGACTATCCGGCACCCGTCGTCGACCACGCGGTAGCGCGCGGCGTCACGCTCGAACTTTACGCGCGGGCAAAGGGCGGTTGAACAGCGCGGCGGCGTTTAACGCCGCCACAAAGCCGGCGTGAGGGTCAGCGACGCCAAAAAGCTGGCGTAAAAATGATCAGCAGCGCGAAGAGTTCGAGCCGGCCGAGCAGCATCGCAATTGTGCACACCCAGGTCTGGAAATCCGTCAGCACCGCATAAGTCGTCGCCGGGCCGACCTGGTTCAGTCCGGGGCCGGTGTTGTTGATGCTGGCGATCACCGCCGAGAATGCGCTGAGCGCATCGAGCCCGGTCGCCACCAGCAGAAAGGTCATCACGATCACGCAGGCGCCGTATATGGACATGAACGCCAGCACCGCGAACACGATTTGATTCGGCACCACCGCGCCGCCCAGCTTGACCGGCACTTGCGCGGCGGGATGGACGAGTTTCACCAGCTCGCGCATGCCCTGCCGCACCAGCAGCAGCGCGCGGATCATCTTGATGCCGCCGCCGGTCGAGCCCGAACATGACGCGAAGCAACACAGAAACAGCATCCACAGCGGCGCAAAAACCGGCCACAGGTTGTAATCGGTATTGGCATAACCGGTGGTCGTCGCAATCGAGACCGTGTTGAAACTCGCGTAGCGCAGGGCCGTCCAGAAATCCGGATAAACGCCTTTGGCCCACAGAAAGCACGCGATCATCACGCAGCTTCCCAGCGTGATCAACAGAAACCAGCCGGCTTCGGAGTCGGCGCGATACGGCCGCGCACTGCGCTCGCGACAGGCCTGGAAATGGGTGGCGAAATTGATGCCGGCAATCAGCATGAACACGATGGCGATGCCCTCGATCAGCGGCGAATCAAAAAAGCCGTAACTCGCGTCGTGGGTGGAAAAGCCGCCCAGCCCCATGGTCGAAAATGCGTGGGTGATCGCGTCCAGCCAGTTCATGCCGGCCAGCCGGTACGCGCCTATGCATGCGAGAGTAATGCCGGCGTATACCAACCACAGCACTTTCGCCGTTTCGGTGATGCGCGGCGTCAGCTTGGAGTCTTTCATCGGGCCCGGCGTTTCCGCCTTGTAGAGCTGCATGCCGCCGACGCCCAGCAGCGGCAGGATGGCGACCGCGAGCACGATCAAGCCCATGCCGCCGAGCCACACCAGCTCGCAACGCCAGAAATTGATCGACGGCGGCAACTGGTCTAGGTTCACCAGCACGGTGGAGCCGGTGGTGGTGATGCCTGAAACGGTTTCGAAATAAGCGTCGGTAAAACTGAGTCCGTGGATATGGAACATCAAAGGCAGGGTCGCAAACGCGGGCAGTATCGACCACACCAGGAATACGAGCAGGAAGCCGTCGCGCGGCTGCAGTTCGCGCCGGCGGTGCATGGTCACCACCCGCATCAGCACGCCGGCCGCTAACGCAATAATGATGGACTGGACGTAGGTGAGCAGCGCCGTGTCGTCATAGATATACGCAACGATCAGCGGCGCGGTCATGGTCAGGCTGAACATCATGACGATGGTGCTGAACACGTTGACGACCGGCGCGATGCGCAGTACGGCGGCGGGTATCATGCTGGGGATGTCGCGCGGCGGCCCGGATTGCGGTCAGATAAAACCGACGTCGACCTGAAACAGTTTTTCGACTTTCGACACCATGAGCTTGTTGACCACGAATACGATGACGTGGTCGTCGGGTTCGATCACGGTGTCGTGATGGGCGATGATTACCTGCGCCTCGCCCGCTCCCGCCGGCTCGCCCCCGCTCCCGGTGCGCTGGTGCCGGCGCACGATGGCGGCGATGGTGGAGCCCTTGGGCAAGCTGATTTCCTCGACGCGACGGCCGACCACACGCGACGATTTGTAGTCGCCGTGCGCGATGAGTTCAAGCGCTTCCGCGGCACCCCGCCGCAGGCTGTGCACCGCCACGCAGTCGCCGCGGCGCACGCGCGCGAGCAGCGTGCCGATCACCGCCTGCGCCGGCGAGATCGCGATGTCGATCTGGCCGGCCTGCAGCAGGTTCACGTACGCACTGCGGTTGATGAGCGCCACCACTTTGCGCGCGCCCATGCGCTTGGCGAGCAGCGCCGACATGATGTTGTTCTCGTCGTCGTTGGTCACCGCGCAATACAGGTCCATTTCGCCGACATTCTCGGTTTCGAGCAATTCCTCGTCGGTGGCATCGCCGGCGAGCACCAGCGCGTGGCGCAATTCGGCGGCGAGGCGTTCCGCATTGGGCTTGCTGTGCTCGATGACCTTGACCTGGTAGTTCGCTTCGAGTGCCAACGCCAGGCGCCGGCCGATATTGCCGCCGCCGCCTATCATCACGCGCCGGATCGGCTTGTCCATGCGGCGCAGTTCGCGCATCGCGTCGCGGATGTTTTCGGTCGCCGCGATAAAGAACACTTCGTCGCCGGCCTCGATGACGGTGCGGCCTTCGGGCACGATCGACGTGTCCTGGCGAAAGATCGCCGCCACGCGCGTCTCGACGTTCGGCATGTGGCTGCGGATTTCCTGCAACTCGTGGCCGACCATGGGCCCGCCGTGAAACGCGCGTACCGCGACCAGGCTGACTTTGCCGTCGGCGAATTCGAGCACTTGCAGCGCTTCCGGAAACTCGATCAGCTTGACGATGTAATCGGTGATGATCTGTTCGGGGCAGATCGCGTGGTCGACCGCCAGGCAGTCGGGGCTAAAAATCTCCGGATGCGCAAGATAGTCGGCCGCGCGTATGCGCGCGACGCGCATCGGCGCGTTGAACAGTTTCGCCGCCAGCTTGCACGCCACCAGATTGGTTTCATCGCTGCGTGTCACCGCAAAAATCAGATCGGCATCCGCAGCGCCTGCCTGGGCCAAAGTTGCGGGATGTGCGGCGTTGCCGACGACGGTGCGTAAATCGAGGCGATCCTGCAGCAGCTTGAGTCGGGCGGCATCGGTGTCAACGATGGTGATGTCATTGGCTTCCGAGCACAGCGACTCCGCCACCGAAGCGCCGACCTGGCCTGCACCAAGGATGATTATTTTCAATTTAATGCGCCAACTGAGCGGAAGAAGCGCGATTCTAGTCCTGTTTGTTGCGCCGGTAAAACGCGGGAACGCGCGCACCCGTATGGCATAATCTTCACATGCGGCGCGCTGTTACCCAATCCACGCGCATTTATGCGCCCGATGTGCTGGCGCCCGGTGCGTTGCTTGCCCTGCGCGAGAGCGCCGCGCACCATCTGGCGCGCGTGCTGCGCGCGGCGGTCGGCGATCAACTCGTGGTGTTCAACGGCGGAGTCGAGTTTGCCGCGACCATCGCGCGCATCGACAAACACGGGGTTACGGTCAAGCTCGCCAGTGGCGCGCCAGTCGACCGCGAGACGCCCCTCCCATGCGTCCTCGCGCAGGCGATTTCAAGCGGCGAGCGCATGGACATCACGCTGCAGAAGGCGGTCGAACTCGGCATTCGCGGCGTGCAACCGCTCTACAGCGAGCGCAGTATCGTGCGGCTGGACGCCGCGCGCGCGGTCAAGCGCGTCGAACACTGGCGCGAGGTGATGATCGCCGCGTGCGAGCAATGCGGCCGCAACGCGGTGCCGGACGTGGTGCCCCCGCAGCCGGTGATCGATTGGCTGGGCGGCTTGCCGGCGCCGCGCGACGACGAGTTGCGCATCCTGCTGTCCCCGCACGCCGCGCAGCGCCTCGCGGAAATGCAACGGCCGGCGGCGGTGACTTTGCTGGCGGGACCCGAAGGCGGTTTTACCCAAGTCGAGGCCGAACTGGCGCGCCAGCGCGGGTTCGTTGCGTTGAAATTGGGGCCGCGCGTGCTGCGCACGGAGACTGCGGCGCTCGCCGCCCTGGCTGCGCTCAACACTTTGTGGGGCGATTTCTGATACGGGCTTGAGCCGCTGTTGACGGCCTCCCGGCCCTGCACGGCGCTTTCCTTGACGCGCTTTCTCGCATAACATGCGCTTGAATAAAAAACCGTATCGAGTCATGTCATGGCGCTGTCCGTCTCTGCTGATTTCGTCAAGTGGTTCCGCTCCGCGGCGCCCTATATCCACGCGTTCGGCGGCCGCACTTTCGTCATCGCGTTCGGCGGCGAGGTGGTGGCGGACGCGCGCTTTCTTGCCCTCATCCACGATCTGAATCTGCTGGCGAGCCTGGGTGTGCGCCTGGTGCTCGTGCACGGCGCAAGGCCGCAGATCGAAGCCCGCCTGAAGCAGCTTAAGCACCGCGCGAGTTACGTCAAGGGGCTGCGCATCACCGACGACGTTGCGTTGTCCTGCGCCAAGGAGGCCAGCGGCAGGATGCGGGTGGAAATCGAAGCGCTGCTGTCGATGGGCCTGCCGAATTCGCCGATGGCGGGTTCCGATATCCGTGTCGCCAGTGGCAATTTCGTGACCGCCCGGCCGATCGGCATCGTGGACGGCGTGGACCTCGTGCATACCGGCGAAGTGCGCAAGATCGACGTCACCGGCATCAACGACCGGCTCGACCACAACGAACTCGTGCTGCTGTCGCCGCTCGGTTATTCGCCGACCGGCCAGATTTTCAATCTCGCGCTCGAAGACGTTGCGATGTCGGCGGCCGTCGCGCTGGGCGCGGAGAAGCTGATCTTCCTGATGGATACGCCGGGGGTGGTCACCGGCAAGCGCGCCGAACTCAAGCACGAATTGACGTGCAGCCAGGCCGAGAAGCTGCTCGCGCGCCCCGGTGCGCTGGCAGGCGATGTGACTATGTATTTGCCGCGGGCCGTGAGCGCCTGCCGCGCCGGCGTGAAGCGCGCCCACCTGCTGTCGCGCCACGCCGATGGCGCGCTGCTGCTTGAACTCTTTACGCGGCGCGGCGTCGGCACCATGCTGACGCAGGACCCGCTCGAAAAACTGCGCCCGGCGCGCATCGAGGATATCGGCGGCGTGCTGCGCCTGCTCGAGCCGCTCGAAGCCGACGGCACCCTGGTCAAGCGCGGCCGCGATCTGCTCGAAATGGAAATCGAGCGTTTCTACGTGCTCGAGCACGACCGTGAAATCATAGGCTGCGCCGCGCTCTACCAGTACGACGACGGCATGGCCGAACTCGCCTGCCTTGCCGTGCATCCGGACCACCGGCGTCTCGGCGCCGGCGAGCGCCTCGTAGAGGCAATCGAGGCGCGCGCCAAACAGCGCAAAATTAAACGGCTTTTCGTGCTGACGACGCGGACCGCGCACTGGTTCATCGAGCGCGGATTCGACCCGGCACCGGTAACCGTGTTGCCGCGCCGCAAGCAGGACCTGTACAACTATCAGCGCTGCTCGCAGGTGCTGATCAAGCGCTTGTAACGAACGCAGCGATTTACCGGAGCAGTCTTCATGTCAAGAATGGTCAAATGCATCAAGCTCGGCCGCGAAGCCGAAGGGCTCGATTTTTCGCCGTACCCCGGCGAGATCGGCAGGAAGATTTTCGAGAACGTTTCGAAAGAAGCGTGGAAGCAATGGCTCGAGCAGCAGAAGATGCTGGTCAACGAGAACCGTCTCAATCTCGCCGATAAAAAGGCGCGCGATTATCTGGTGGAGCAGATGAACAAGCATTTCTTCGGCAGCGGTGCCGATGCGGCGCAAGGCTACGTGCCGCCGTCCGGCAAGTAAGCCGGCCATAGCAGGCGAAGATGGAACTGATTCTGTGGCGCCATGCTGATGCGGAAGACGGTACGCCCGACGGCGAGCGCAAGCTCACCGCCAAGGGCATCAAGCAGGCGGCGCGCATGGCAAAGTGGTTGCGCGCCCGCATCCCCGATACCGCGGTAATCCTCGCGAGTCCCGCCAAGCGCGCACAGCAGACGGCGCGCGCGCTGAGTCCCGCGTTCAAGACGGTGCCGGCCATCGGCACCTCCGCTTCAGCGGAAGACGTGCTGCTGGCGGCGGGCTGGCCCGGCGCAGAAGAAACCGTCGTGATAGTAGGGCATCAGCCGACCCTGGGCGAAACGGCGGCGCTTTTGCTGACTGGCGCGAAGGAACAATGGAACGTGAAAAAAGGCGCGGTGATGTGGATCGCGCGCCGCGCCGATGTCGAGCAGGCGCGCACCCATCTGCGCGTCGCCATTTCCCCTGATTTGATTTAGCGCTGACCTGGATCGACGACGCTAACGCGTCGGGGGGTTGTGCGCCCGCTTCAACGCGCCCGCTGCTAGCGCGTTAGTGTTTGTACTCCCGCTTTGACACGCATGCTTCTAGCGTGTCAGGGTTTGCACCCCTTTGTCCGCTCCCAGCAGCAGCACGTCCGCGCCGCGCCGCGCGAACAATCCGCTCGCGACCACCCCGGTAATCTGGTTGAGGGTGCTTTCCAGTTCAAGCGGTTTCATGATCTGCAGGTTGTGCACGTCGAGAATCACGTTGCCGTTGTCGGTGGTAAAGCCAACGCGTAGAGCCGGCTGGCCGCCGAGCTTTACCAGTTCGCGCGCCACGTACGAGCGCGCCATGGGGATGACCTCGATCGGCAGTGGAAACTTGCCCAGGACATCGACCAGTTTCGACTGGTCGGCGATGCAGACGAACTTGCGCGCGACCGCGGCGACGATTTTCTCGCGCGTCAACGCGCCGCCGCCGCCCTTGATCATCGACAGGTGGCGGGTGATCTCGTCTGCGCCATCGACGTAGACGGGCAGATCGGAGACATTGTTGAGTTCGAGCACCTCGATGCCGAGCTTTTTCAGGCGCTGGGCGGAGGCGGTGGAACTCGCCACCGCGCCGTCGATCTTGTGCTTGATCTTGCCCAGTTCGTCGATGAAGTAATTCGCCGTTGAACCGGTACCGACGCCGACTATGCAGCCGACCGGCACGTGCTCTATGGCCGCCCGCGCCACCGCCTGCTTGAGTTCATCCTGTGTCATGCAGCTATGGTAAATGGTGACCGGTAATTAGTAAATGGTAATAGAATAACGGGCGCCGGCGGACTCCGGCAAGGGGCGCCGGGCCTATTTTTTTACCCCCCATACCCCGGGGGTTTGGCAATTGGTAAAAAGTGCAGGTTCCTGCTACTCTTTACGCCCTTTTGCACCGCTGTCCATCCCATGAAAATCGATTATCTCGAGCGCATCCTGACCGCGCGCGTTTATGACGTGGCCGTCGAAACGCCGCTGGAGCGCGCGCCCAATCTGTCGGCACGACTCAACAACACCCTCTTGCTCAAGCGCGAAGACATGCAGCCGGTGTTCTCGTTCAAGCTGCGCGGCGCTTACAACAAGATGTCGCGCCTGCCGGCGGCGGCGCTGGCGCGCGGCGTAATCGCGGCATCGGCAGGCAATCACGCCCAGGGCGTGGCACTCGCCGCGCAAAAACTCAAATGCAACGCTACCATCGTCATGCCGGTGACCACGCCGCAGATCAAGGTGACGGCGGTGGCAGGACGCGGCGCCAAAGTGGTTTTGCACGGGGACACCTACGACGAGGCCTACGCGCACTCGGTCAAGCTCGCGCGCAGCCAGCGGCTGACTTTCGTGCATCCTTATGACGATCCCGACGTGATCGCGGGGCAGGGCACGATAGCGATGGAAATCCTGCGCCAGACGCGGCGCGATATCGACGCCATCTTCGTCGCCATCGGCGGCGGCGGCCTGATCGCCGGCATCGCGTCCTATGTGAAGCGCCTGCGCCCCAATATCAAAATCATCGGCGTCGAGCCGTTCGATGCCGACGCCATGTACCGTTCGCTGAAGGCCGGCCGCCGCGTGAAACTCGACCATGTCGGGTTATTTGCTGACGGCGTTGCGGTGCGGCAGGTCGGCGTGGAGCCATTTCGCATTTGCCGCGAGCTCGTCGACGAGGTGATAAGAGTCGATACGGCGGCCATCTGCGCGGCGATCAAAGACGTGTTCGAAGACACCCGCGCTGTGCTGGAACCCGCCGGCGCGCTGGCGATTGCCGGTGCCAAGGCGTGGGTCGAGCGTAAAGGCGTGCGCGGCAAAACACTGGTGGCGGTCGCGTGCGGCGCCAACATGAATTTCGACCGCCTGCGCTTTGTCGCCGAGGAAGCCGAGCTGGGCGAAAAACGCGAGGCGGTGCTGGCGGTGACGATACCCGAGACCCCCGGCAGTTTTCGCAAATTCTGCACGCTGCTGGGGCCGCGCAGCGTCACTGAATTCAATTACCGTTACGGCGACGCGTGCGAGGCCCACGTGTTCGTCGGCGTGCAGGTGCATAACAGCGCCGAGACCGCGCGCTTGGTGCGCGCGCTGCGCAGGAATGGCCTGCAGACACTCGATTTCAGCGACAACGAAGTCGCCAAGTCGCATGTGCGCCACATGGTCGGCGGTCACGCCCCTGGCGCCAGGCACGAGATTCTTTACCGTTTCGAATTTCCGGAGCGGCCCGGCGCGCTGATGAAGTTTTTGAACAGCATGCGTCATGGCTGGAACATCAGTCTTTTCCACTACCGCAACCACGGCGCCGACTACGGCCGCGTGCTGGTCGGCATGCAAGTGCCGCCGGGCGACAAGGCGGCATTCAAGACGTTCCTGGCCAAACTTGGCTACCCGTATTCGGACGAAACCCGCAATCCGGCTTATCGCCTGTTCCTGGCCTAGCAGCCTGTCGATGCTGGCAGGAATCAAGCAGGGGTATCCGGCGTAAAAGCCGTAAAATCGCATAGATGAACCACAGTATCCGGTCGGGCTTGCTGTTTTTGTGCGCGCTATTGGCGTGCGCGGGCATGGCGCGGGCCGCGCAGGACGATGATTTCCTTGCCGCACGCGAGGCATTTCGCGTGGGCGATGTGGTCAAGTTCGAGCGTTCCGCGAAGTCGCTTAGCGGCTATCCGCTGGAACCCTACATCGCGTACTGGCGGTTGCGGCTGCGTCTGGAGCAGGCGACGCCGGAGGAAGTGCAGGCGTTGCTTGAGCGCACCAAGGACGCCCCGGTCGCCGTCAGCCTGCGCGCCGACTGGCTGCGGCTGCTCGCCACGCGGCAGCAATGGGAGCAGTTCGACGCTGAGTACACGCAAGCGCCCGGCGAAGACGTCGAACTGCTGTGCTACACACTGCAAAGCCGCTGGCGCGCCGGGAAAGAAGAAGCTTTAAGTTACGCGCGCCGTTTGTGGTTCAGCGGCCGCGATCGGCCCGACAGCTGCACGCCGATGTTCGATGCGCTGGCCGAGCGCTCGCAGCTCGGGCCCGACGATGTGTGGGCGCGCATCCGTCTTGCGCTCGAAGCCGGGAATGCCGGCGTCGCACGCCGCGCGGCCGAATATCTGCCCGCGAAAGAACAACCCGAGGCGCGCGTCCTGTCCGGCATTGCGGTCAATCCGCAGGCGTTCCTCGAACACAAGAATTTCAATCTCAAGACGCGCGCGGGGCGCGAGACCGTGATGTACGCGGCGCATCGCCTGGCGCGCACCGCGCCGTCGCAGGCTGCGCAGCAGTGGGCGAAGCTCGGCGAGCGGTTTACCGACGCCGAGCGCGCTTACGTCTGGGGGCTGATCGCCTACCAGGGCGCGCAGCGTCACGATCCGAACGCGCTGGCCTGGTACGCCAAGGCAGCGGAACTCAACGATCAGCAACTCGCATGGAAAGTGCGCATCGCGCTGCGCGCGAAAAGCTGGCCCGACGTGCTAGCCGCGGTCGATGCGATGTCGCCGAAAGAAGCGCAGGAACCGGCGTGGCGCTATTGGAAAGCGCGCGCGGCGAAAGCGCAGGGCCGCGCGGCGGAAGCGCAGGCGCTATTTATGGCGCTCGCGACGGACTTCTCTTTCTACGGGCAGCTGGCGGCCGAAGAACTCGGCGACCGCGGCAAGACACCGGCGGCTTCGTACAAGCCAACCCGCGACGAAGTACAGGCGATGGCAAAGGTGCCGGGCTTCCAGCGCGCGCTGGCGTTTTACCGGCTCAATCTGCGCTTCGAAGGCAACCGCGAATGGAGCTGGACGATACGCAATTTCGACGACAAGCAGCTCCTGGCGGCCGCCGAATTCGCGCGCCGCAGCGAAATTTACGATCGCGCGATCAACACCGCCGACCGTACGCGCGAACTGCACGATTTCAGCATGCGCTACCTCGCGCCCTATCGCGACGTGATGAAAGGTTATGTCAGCCAGCAGCAGTTGGACGAGGCATGGGTCTACGGGCTGATCCGCCAGGAAAGCCGCTTCATCGCCGACGTCAAATCGAGCGCCGGTGCTGCGGGCCTCATGCAGTTGATGCCGGCTACCGCGCGCTGGGTCGCGCAGAAAGTCGGCCTCAAGGATTTTCGCGGCGGGGCGCAGACCGTCAATGTCGAGACCAACCTGAATCTCGGGACCTGGTACCTCAAGCACGTGCTCGATACGCTGGACAACCATCCGGTGCTGGCGTCCGCGGCCTATAATGCTGGGCCGGGGCGGGCGCGCGCGTGGCGCGCCGCCGAGCCGATGGATGCGGCGATCTATGCCGAATCGATACCATTCAATGAAACGCGCGATTACGTGAAGAAAGTCATGAGCAACGCGAATTACTACAGCCAGCAGTTCGGGCAGACGCTGTTGTCGCTGAAGGAGCGCATCGGCGTTATCGTGCCGCGATCGCGCGCGGCTGAAAAGCCGCTGGACGAGCCGGGCGGGTGAACTGCGTGACGCATGTGGCAAAAAGGAGCGGCGGAAGAATATGCAATTGACCCGGGTTGGTGTGATCGGAGGGAGTGGTTTTAGTTTCGGCCGTGCTGCGCACTTAACAGTCGCGTGGCTCATGTTAGTCTGCACTGAAACCACTTTCGCAAGTGCACGCACCGGAACGGATAGTTACTTATGGAACTGACCAGGATTTGCGTGATTGGAGGGAGTGGTTTTGTCGGCAGCCACATCGTGCAGTTGCTGAGCGCGCAACGTTACCACGTGCGCGTGCCGACGCGCGATCGCGAACGCGCCAGATCGCTGATCCTGCTGCCGACCGTCGACGTGGTGAACGCCGACGTGCATGACACTGCGGTGCTCGCGGATCTGGTGCGCGGCATGGACGCGGTGATCGACCTGGTGGGCGTGCTGTACGACGGGCGCGGCGAGCGCAGTTTCGAGCAGGCGCATGTGGAATTGACGCGGAAGATCATTGCCGCATGCGCGGCCAACGGCGTGCGCCGCTATGTTCACATGAGCGCGCTGGGCGCCGATGTCAACGGCCCCAGCCGTTACCAGAAAACCAAGGGTACGGCGGAAGAGCTGGTCCGCGCATCAAGTCTCGACTGGACGATTTTCCGTCCGTCCGTCATCTTCGGCCGTTACGATCGTTTCCTGAATCTGTTCGCACAGCTGCAAAAAATGCTGCCGGTCGTGTTCCTCGCGCGCGCGGATGCGCGTTTTCAGCCGGTTTATGTCGAGGACGTCGCTGCCGCGGTGGTGGCGAGCCTCGATGCTCTTGCGACGCACGGAAAAACCTATGAACTCTGCGGCCCGCGCGTTTACACGCTGCGCGAACTGGTTGCACTCGCCGGCGATCTCTGCGGGCACCGCCGGCCCATCGTCGGCCTGAACGACGCATTGTCTTATTTGCAGGCGTTCTCGCTGGAACTGTTGCCGGTCAAACTGATGACACGTGACAACCTGGCGTCGATGAAAGTCGACAACGTCAGCAGCCAGCCGTTTCCCTTCGGCATAGTGCCTGCCGCGATCGAGGCCACCGCCCCGGCGTGGTTGGGCGCCGCATCGCCGCGCGCCCGCTATCGCGGTTATCGCGACCACGCGGGACGCGCTTCCTGACCCTGCAGTCGCTCATGGCGCAATATCAGCTCGTCATCGGCAACAAGGCCTATTCGTCGTGGTCGCTGCGTCCGTGGCTGGCGATGAAATACGCCGGACTCGCGTTCGACGAACAAAGAATTCCGCTCTACCAGGATAATCATGACGCTAAAATCCTCCATTACGCGCCGTCCGGCAAAGTGCCGGTACTGGTCGATGGCGCGGTGACGATCTGGGACTCGCTCGCGATCTGCGAATATATCGCTGAACGTCATCCCGACAAAAAGCTGTGGCCGGCGGATATCGCGGCGCGCGCGCACGGGCGTGCCATCAGCGCGGAAATGCACTCGGGATTTTCGTCCCTGCGCCGCAGCATGACGATGAACGTACGGCGCGTCATTCCGGGTGTCGCCATTACCGCCGGGGCGGGCGCCGACATCGCGCGTATCGACGCCATGTGGAGCGACTGCCTGACGCGTTACGGCGGCCCGTTTTTGCTGGGCGCTTTCAGCGTCGCGGACGCTATGTACTCGCCGGTCGTTACGCGTTTCAAGACTTACGCCGTCAAACTGTCAGATGCGACACAGGGCTATGCCAATCGCGTGCTCGCGCTGCCCGCCATGCAGGAATGGTATGCGGCGGCGCTGACCGAGACCGAAGTGCTGCCGCAATTTGAATACCAAGGCTCATCCGCATGAAAATATACGCGGTCGGCGGCTCCGTGCGCGATGAACTGCTCGGCCTGCCGGTGACCGATCGCGATTTCGTGGTGGTCGGCGCCACGCCGGCGGAAATGGTGAAGCTCGGCTACAAACCAGTCGGCAAGGATTTTCCGGTATTTCTGCATCCTGAAACCAAAGAGGAATACGCGCTGGCGCGCACCGAGCGCAAAACCGCGCGCGGTTATCACGGTTTCGAATTTCACGCTGCGCCCGACGTTACTCTGGAAGAAGACCTCGCGCGCCGCGATCTCACGGTCAACGCGCTGGCCAAAGACGACGCCGGCAATATCATCGATCCGTTCGGCGGCGTTGCCGACCTCAAGGCGCGCGTATTGCGGCACGTCGGGCCGGCTTTCGCCGAAGACCCGGTGCGCATACTGCGCGTGGCGCGTTTCGCCGCGCGTTTTGATTTTGCGATAGCACCAACCACCCTGCAACTGATGCGCGAGATGGTGGTGCACGGCGAAGCCTCTGCGCTGGTTGCCGAACGCGTCTGGCAGGAGCTTGCGCGCGGACTGATGGAGCACGAGCCTTCGCGCATGTTCCGCGTGCTGACCGAATGTGGCGCAGCGGCGGTAGTGCTGCCAGAACTGGCCGGGCAACTCGTTGGCGTCGCCGGCAAGCGGCGGCTCGCCGCGCTGGATGCGGGTGCTGCACACGGCTTGCCGCTGGCCGCGCGTTTTGCGCTGATCGCCATGCATGCGGAAGCAGGCGCAATAGAGTTGTTGTGCGAGCGTTTGCGCGCGCCTCAGGATTGCCGCGAGCTGGCGTTGCTGGCGGCGCGCTATCACGCCGACGTGGGCAAGGCGCTGACGTTGTCCATCGATGCGTTGCTGTGGTTGTTGCAGGCGACCGATGCGTTGCGCCGGCCTGACCGCTTCATGCAGTTGCTGGATGTTTGTGCTGCTGCTGCGGACGAGCCTGCGCTCAATCCCGCGGCGGGACGGCTGCGGGCTGCACTGGCCGCCGCCCGCGCGGTCGATGCAGGCGCGGTGGCGAAAAGCTGCACCGAGCCGGCGCAAATCAAGGAACGGGTCGCGCAGGCGCGTCTCGTCGCGATCAAGGCGGCGCTGGCCGCCAAAACTGCGTTGGCAAAACGGGTTTCAAACCAGGGAGCGCCCATGCTCGATCTTTATACCTGGACCACGCCCAACGGGCGCAAGGTTTCCATCATGCTCGAAGAAACCGGGCTGCCGTATCGTGCCCACGCGATCAATATCGGCGAGAACGACCAGTTCACACCCGAGTTCGTCGCCATCAGTCCCAACAGCAAGATTCCGGCGCTGGTCGATCCCGACGGCCCCGACGGCAAGCCGTACGCGATGATGGAGTCGGGCGCGATACTTATTTATCTGGCGGGCAAGACCGGCAAGCTGCTGCCGAAATCCGACCGCCTGAAATACGACGCGCTGCAATGGCTGATGTTCCAGATGGGCGGCGTCGGGCCGATGTTCGGACAGGTGCACCATTTCCTGCGCGCGGCCAAGGAGCCGGTGCCGTACGCAATCAACCGCTACACCAAAGAAAAAGACCGCCTGTACGGCGTGCTTGATGCGCGCCTGGCAACTCACGAGTACCTTGCCGAGGAATATTCGATCGCCGACATCGCGACCTATCCGTGGGTGGCGCGCTTCGAATGGCATAAAACCAACCTCGCCGATTTTGCCAACGTGAAGCGCTGGTTCGACGCGATCTCGGCGCGTCCGGCAGTGCAGCGCGGAATGAAGGTGCTGGGCTGACGCCGGTTAGTGGTACAAATGGCAGAGGTAAAGTGCCTGAACGATCGCACTAGCCGATCTACGAGTAGCTGGCAGCGTTCGCTGGGCTAATTTCGAACGATCGCGATTAGTTTCTGCCACTAGGATTGTGCAACTGCTAAATCCGAAACACGCGGTCGTCGATGGTCGCGGCGTAGACTTTGCCCGCAGCGAAATAGTCACTGGCTTTATGGCCATATGCTAACGTAATGTCGCGATTGACGGCACCCGAGCAGGAGCAATAGAACAAGCGTATTGTTAAGTCAACAATCTTTACAAAATTGGCTAAGCGCATCGAGGGATCATGACATCGGAATTCGCCGAAAATACAGAGTCGCCCCAAGAGGTGCCTGCTGTGACGCTTACCGTCGAGGCGGACGCGACACTGGGACTTGCATCGATGCAAAATGCAGTTCCAGTGGTTCGCCAAATTCAAATTCGGAACGGCACTCCGAACACGCTTGCTGATATAGAAATGCATGTCCTCTGCGAACCGGCCTTCGCGCAAGGAGCGCGCTACCGGTTTGCCTCGATTGCGGCAGGCGAGACGCGTACGATCACGCCGGTCGACTTAAAGCCTGAGTACGACTATTTATTCAGGTTGGACGAAGCAGTACGCGGGTCGATCGTTGTGCGCGCGATCACGGACGATACGACGTTAGCTGAGGTTTCAGTATCGACAGAAATCCTCGCATACGATCAGTGGGCTGGCACGCGCGCTCTTCCAGAACTTATTGCAGCTTTCTCGATGCCCAACTCGCCAGTAATCGATCAACTAAATAGCAAGGCATCCCGGCTGCTGCGGTCAAGTGACTCAACTTTGTCGATGGACGGCTACCAGTCCAAGAATCGCAGCAACGTCTGGAAGCAAATTTCCGCAATTTTCAGCACGCTGGCGGCGGAGGACATCCAATACTCCGAGCCCCCAGCCTCATTTGGCAATTCCGGCCAGAAAATTCGCACACCCGACCGCATTTTGGCCGTGCGCGTTGCTACCTGCTTAGACTTGTCTATGCTAGTGGCTTCATGCCTTGAACAGGCAGGGCTTCGCCCGTTAGTATTGTTTAGCGAAGGCCACGCGTGGATTGGATGCTGGCTTATTCCCACGAATTTTGGAACCGCGCTTGTTGATGATGTTCAGGCTGTACGCAAGCGAGTTAAGTCCGGGGAACTCATCGTATTCGAGACAACTGGTCTCGCTCAACAGCATAAACCCTCATTGAAATTTGCATGCGGGCAAAGCAATGACCGGCTCGAGGATGAAGCCACATTTCGATATGCTGTCGATATTCACCGCGCGCGTGAACTGCAAATTAAGCCCTTACCGTCACGCGGCCTGCCTCTAGAGACAAGTTTCATCAAAGATGGCCCCGCGCCACCTATGGTAGAGGCTCCACCCGAGTTGCCGCCATTGGACCCCGCTCTTCTTCCGATAATGAACGGAGATGACGAAGCAGCAACTCCAGAAGGACGTTTGAGCAGATGGAAGGGTAAGCTCCTTGACCTATCGCTGCGCAACCGGTTGCTGAATTTCAAAATCACTAAATCAAATCTGCAACTGGTGGCGCCAGACCTAGAAGGCATCGAAGATGCGCTGACCGAAGGTAAGACCTTTAAGTTACGTCCGCAGCCGAAAATTATGGAGGGCGATGACCCGCGCATGGCCTTGGTGCATCGGGCTCGTGAAGGCGAGACGCCCCTTGAGTCGTTGGCCGCAGAGGCATTTGAAAAAAACGAGCTGATCGTGGCAGTGGATGCCGACAAACTCGATGGACGCCTCCTTGATATCTACAGCACCGCCCAGAATGGCTTACAGGAGGGTGGGGCAAACACGCTCTACATGGCTATCGGATTTCTCAGATGGCGCGAGGAAGAGCGTGCGGAAGCTTCACACCTCGCTCCAATTCTTATGGTGCCCGTAAGCTTACAACGGCAGTCTGTGCGCAGTGGTTTCACTCTTACTCGGCACGACGATGAAGCAATTATTAACCCTACACTTTTGCAAATGCTACGGGAGCAGTTTCAATTAAAGCTGCCAAAGGTGGAAGCACTTTCGACACAAGAGAAAGGCGCGACACAAGAGAAGGGCGCGGACGTTCTAAAAATTCTGCAAGTTTTCCGTTTGGCAATTGCAGACGCCAAGGGTTGGGAAGTGTTGGAGCACGTTCACTTGGGAATTTTTTCCTTTACCAAGTACCTCATGTGGAAGGACCTTCAGGATCGTACAGATCAACTCAAGCGCAATTCCGTTGTTGCGCACCTTATCGATCACCCTGGCGACGCTTTTCCTAGGCAGGAAACCGCTGCCCATGAACTTGGCTTAGACGAGAAGTACCTCCCGCAAGACGTTTTTGCGCCACTCCTGTTTGATTCTTCGCAATTGCATTGCATCTGTGTCGTAAGTGACGGTCACAACTTGGTTATTGAGGGACCACCTGGGACCGGCAAGAGCCAGACCATCACCAATCTTATTGCTCA
>CAMBSS010000013.1 GCA_945870465.1 Bordetella parapertussis
GGCTTGGAACGAACCGCAGTCATGCCGCCTTTTACATTCGGTAGCGTAGATATCAGTTCAAGAAGATAGTTGGACTTGACCGCATAGTTCACGTTTTCTGGGAGCGATCTACCGCTTTTAAGCATCGCTGCTGCGTTTAACTTGGCGGCGACAATTCCGATCACATTGCCCAGACTGGATATCAATGGGCCACCCGAATTGCCGGGTTGCAATGCAACAGATATCTGATAATTATTTGGCTCATCACGAATACCGGTCAGGCTACTGATGACCCCTTCGGTATATTTTGGCTCAACACCCTGCACATCAGTGTTGGGGAATCCCAGAGTGAAAACCTTGTCGCCACGGCGAACGTTTTGCGAAGTCTGCACTGGCAGGGCGCGAAAGGTGCCTTCAGCCTTTAGGATGGCAAGGTCATTAGCCGTATCAACGCGCACAACTTCTGCCGGATACGTCTTCCCGTTAACCGTGCGTATAGCGACTTTCTTGGCGGCATCCACTACGTGCTGGTTAGTGACGAAATATCCGTCCGTCGTAATAAAGAATCCGCTACCAGTGACCTGCCCAAACGCCAGTCCTGCGCTCATCGCAGCGATAGCAACCCAGATTTGGCCCATTTTCTTTAACGACATCCTGCCACTCCCCTAACGCTTAGACTTGCGCCATTCCCAATGTGGCACTGGCTTGTCATCGTGCAACAACCGACGGCGCTCCCCTATTGTGCATCAGACGAGAACACTTTACCCCCCGTTCCGACCTCTGCGATTCCAGAAAATATATATACCCCCCCCGGTCAGGCGATTTGAAACAGAAGGGGGGGCCTTTCCTGAAGACAGGGTCTCTGGGAGCAGCGGATCGTTTGAGCAAAACAGAGCGAAGGGGTAGCCGGATGGAACCCATTTAAAAAACGGGGGGTGGGGTGCCGGTGGGGTGCGAGGTGCGGCGATTTGGCTTGGGTGGTGGCATGTGAACGATGCCGACGGCGTTGCGAGACGAACAAGGAGTCGCGGTAGGACAAAATTACTTTTCTAGTATGCGGAAGCATTGCACTTTGACCACATATTGGTATGATCATTTCGGGCAGATTTTCTGTCCCAATTTTGTCCAATTGAAACCCAAGGAATTCGGCTTTCTCTCAATTTCACGTTTCTTAGCTCCTTATTACAAGGCGCTTATTTATCGTCTGCTCACGATTTACGACATGTGCAAAGCGGTCGACCGCGGCATGCGCATCGAAGAAATCTGCCTGCTGGAAAAAAAAGGCGGCAAGTCGGGGCACTGGGTGCGCAAGGCCCGCGCCTGAATTGTCCAACCACGCAGCAGGCGGAATAGACAGCCCCGCCAAACTTGGCTAGCATGTGCGTCTGCTGACACGGCGCTGATCAAAATTCAGCACGGATCGAAGCACCAATCGATCCGGATACGCACCGGCCTCCGAAGGAGAAAAGATGCAACGATTACGCAGAACATTGCTCAAAGCGATTGGCGCCGCCGCGCCGCTCATGCTTGCCGCTGGCGCGGGCCTGCTCAGAACGGGCAACGCGCTCGCCGCGGTCTGGAACAAGGCCGGGTTTGAATCCAAAGCCGTCGCTGATGCGCTGAAAAGTCTCGGCGCGACGAACCTGATCGAAAGCAAAGACATCATCATCACCGCTCCGGACATCGCTGAAAACGGCGCCGTGGTGCCGGTCGCGGTGACCAGCAAAATACCCAACACCCAGAGCATTTCGATACTCGCCGAAAAAAACCCGTTCCCGCTGAGTTCGACCCATGACGTGGCGAACGGCGGCGAAGGCTACGTTTCCGCGCGGCTCAAAATGGGGGAAACGTCGAACGTGCGCGCCGTGGTCAGGGCGGACGGTAAATTCTACACTGCGGTCAAAGAGGTCAAAATCACCATCGGCGGCTGCGGTTAACCGGCCGCCGCTGCGCGCCGCTACCACCGCATCTGAACGCGTAGAAAAGGACACCCGTATATGGCCGAACCCATGAAAATTCGCGCGACGCTGCAGGGCGACGTCGCCGACGTGCGCATCCTGATCCAGCACCCGATGGAAACCGGGCAGCGCAAGGACGCCAAAGGTGAAATCGTGCCGATGCACTTCATCCAGAGCGTCGTGGTTACCCACAACGGCAAGACCGTGCTCGACGCGCAATGGAGTCAGGGCATTTCACGCAATCCGTTTCTCGGCCTGCGGGTAAAAGGCGCCAAGGCCGGTGACAAGATCATCGTCACGTGGGCCGACAACAAAGGCGACAAGCGCACCGACGAAGTCGCCGTGGCGGCGCCGTCATAGGCACGGCAGCGGGCGCGCGCCGCCAATCATAAAAATACCCGGGGAGGTCATCATGTCTGAAATTCGCAGCAGCATTGCCGCGATTGCCCTCTCGTGCGTGAGCGCGCTGGTATTCGCGCAAGGCAGCGCCGGCGACCCGCTGGCGGTCGGCCGCCAGATGCTGGCCGAGGACAATCCCGGCGAGTTATGGATCGAGCGCGGGAAAACGCTGTTCCACGAAAAACGCGGCCCCAGGAACGCGTCGTTGGAGCAGTGCGATTTCGGCATGGGCCCGGGCAAGCTCGAAGGCGCAACCACCCGGCTGCCGCGCTACTTCCCCGACACCGACAAGGTGCAGGACCTGGAGTCGAGGTTGCTCACCTGCATGGTTCAATTGCAAGGGTTCAAACGCGAAGACATCGTCAGGCGGGCGATCAGCCCCGCGGGTAGCAGCGGCTCCGATGTGGAGGCCCTGGCGCTTTACATCACGTCCCGGTCGAACGGGATGAAGATGAACGTCGCGCTCAGCCATCAGAAAGAAAAGGACATGTACAAGGCCGGCGAGTACCTGTTCTACCGGCGCAGCGGTCAGACGGACTTCGCGTGTATTCAGTGCCACGGCGAATCCGACAAGCGCATACGCCTGCAGGACCTCGTGAATATGACCGACAAGAAGCAAATACAGGGGACCGTCTCGACCTTCCCCGCATATCGCGGCGCCCATTTCGTGGTCCGCACCATGCAGTGGCGGCTCTACGACTGCTTCTGGCAGATGCGGCTACCCGAATTAACTTATACGTCTGATACGTCAATCGCATTGACGTCGTATCTCCACTATCGAGGCAACGGAGCCGTGATCCAGGTACCCGGATTCAAGCGTTGAGAAAGAGAGGGCTCTATGAGAAAAGCATGGTTGAGATGGACGCTGTTAAGCGCCCCGGCGTTGATTGCCGCGGGCTGTGCGACTTATCCCGATCAGGCAACCACGCGCCAGTTTGCGGAGAAAATGGTGAGCGAAGATTTTTCCGCGCCGACGCCGGCCTTGCTCAAGCGCCTCGCGCAGGACAAATCGCAGCAGCTATGCAGCAAGATCGGGGGAGCGGCGCTGACGCCCGCGGAAACCGACGAAGTGCTCAAGCTGGCGCGCGCCTCGATCAAGTACCCGGCATCCGGAAAACTCATGGGCGATTGGAAAGCCGGCGACAGGCTCGCGCATGACGGCGCCGGCGACCGTATCCAGGGCGGAAAGATCGAGCAGCGCAAGGAAAACGGCGGGCTTTGCCAGAACTGCCACGCCCTCGCGCCTGGCGAGATAAACGTCGGCAATGTCGGGCCGAGCCTGACCGGCTACGGGCAGCGCGGCAATTCGGAGGCGATCGTCAAATACACCTACGAGAAGATCTACAACGCGTGGGCCTACTTCCCGTGCTCCAACATGCCGCGCCTCGGCGCCACCGGCCACCTCACGCCGGAACAGGTCGCCGACATGGTCGCGTATCTGATCGATCCGCAGTCTGCGGTCAACCGCAAGTAACCGCGCGGGACAGGCCGTAAACCATGCCTGGAGCGATCCAGGCCTGTTCTTTATCGGAGAATACCGATGTCAATGACACGGCGCGAATTCCTGCATACGCTCGCGGTGGCGGCGGCGGCCGGCTTTCCGCTCGGCGACCACGCGCGCGCCACCACCGCGATCAACGGTTTTTACGATCTGCACAGTTTCGGCAACAACGTGACGCTGATGCATTTCACCGACTGCCACGCGCAGTTGCTGCCGAGCCACTTTCGAGAACCCAGCGTCAACATCGGCATCGCCGGCATGGCCGGCAAGCCGCCGCATATCGTCGGCGAGGCATTGCTCAAACAATTCCGCATCAGCCCCAACACCCGCCTCGCGCACGCGTTTACGCACCTCGAATACGAACACGGCGCGCGGACTTTCGGCAAGGTCGGCGGCTTCGCCCACCTCGCCACTCTCGTGAAACGGGTGCGTGCACAACGTCCGGGCGCGCTGCTGCTTGACGGCGGCGACACCTGGCAAGGCTCGGCGACCGCGCTGTGGACACGCGGCGAGGACATGGTGCAGGCGGCGAAGCTGCTCGGCGTCGATATCATGACCGGACACTGGGAATTCACGCTGGGCTCCGCGCGCGTCAAGGAGCTGGTCGATACGCAGCTGAAAGGCCGTATCGAGTTTCTGGCGCAGAACGTGGCCACCACCGATTTTGGCGACCCGGTTTTCACGCCGTGGGTCATGCGCGAGATCAACGGCGTACCGGTCGCCATCATCGGCCAGGCATTCCCGTACACGCCGATCGCCCATCCGCGCCACCTGATGGCCGACTGGACCTTCGGCATTCAGGAAGAAAAACTGCAGAAAACCGTCGATGCGGCCATCGCCAAGGGCGCGCATGCCGTGATCCTGCTGTCGCATAACGGCATGGACGTGGATCTCAAGCTCGCGGGACGCGTCTCCGGCATCGACGTAATACTCGGCGGGCATACGCACGATGCGGTGCCCGATCCTGTTGCCGTCAAAAACCGCGGCGGCACGACCCTGGTGACGAATGCCGGCAGCAACGGGAAATTTCTCGCGGTGCTCGACCTCGACATCAGAAACAAGGAAGTCAAAGGCTATCAGTACCGCCTGCTGCCGGTCTTTTCGCTGATGCTGGAGGCGGACAAGGACATGTCCCGGCTGATAGCCCGGGTGCGCGCGCCGTACGAAGCGCGGCTGGGCGAACAACTTGCGGTCAGCGAAGGCCTGCTCTACCGGCGCGGCAATTTCAACGGCACGTTCGACCAGATCATACTCGACGCATTGATGGAAGTGAGCGGCGCCGAGATCGCCCTGTCGCCTGGGTTCCGCTGGGGCACCGCGGTGCTGCCCAACGAGCCGATCACGTTCGAGCACGTCATGGACCAGACTGCGATAACCTATCCGCACTCGACCCTGACCGAAATGAGCGGGGAAACGCTCAAGACCATACTCGAGGACGTGTGCGACAACCTGTTCAACCCGGACCCCTATCTGCAGCAAGGCGGCGACATGGTGCGCGTGGGCGGCCTGCAATACGCTTGCGATCCGACGCGCGCCATCGGCAGCCGCATCAGCGGCATGATGCTCAACGACAAGCCGATCGAGGCGGACAGGAAATACAAGGTCGCGGGCTGGGCGCCGGTGGCCGAAGGCGCCGGCGGGCGGCCCATCTGGGAAATCGTTGCCAGCTATCTGCGCAACAAACAGGTCATACGCCCGCCGCAGCTCAATTCGCCCCGCCTGTCCGGCGTCAGCGGCAACCCGGGCATCGCCTGATCCTGCGAGTGGAATATTTCGCGACCCCGCGATGAGCACCACACCGGCCGCGCAACAGTTGCAGCAAGTCCTTGAAAGGTTTCACGCCGGGGACTTCGATGTCGCCGCCACCCTGCTCGACCGCCTATTGAGCGGATCCGCGGATCACCCCGACCTGCTGCATCTTGGCGCGATGATTTCGCTGCGCCGGCAGCGTTTCGACCTCGCCGAAAACTTCGCCCTGCGCGCGACAGGCACGCAGCCCGACAACGCCGCGTTCCGCTACACCCGCGCGCAGGCGCTGTCGGCTTTGCAACGCGACGACGAGGCGCTTGCCGAGTTGCGCCACGCCTTGCGGCTCGACCCTGGCATGCACAAGGCGCATGTGCGCCTGTGGGAAATCCGCTCCGCGCGCGAAGGCTTCGCCGGGCTGACTGGCCTGCTCAAGCAAAGGCTCTCGCTGCTCGATACGCGACGCCCCGCCCAACCGGCGGCAACCAGGGTACGCATTCCCGATACCACGCTGTGCTGCATCGACTGCAGCAATCACGTGCCGGCAATCCGCGCGCTGCAACTGAGCACGGCGGGCTGCGAATTTCCGCGCGTGCTGTTTTTCAGCGATCGCGATTTCGATCTCAAACCGATAGAAACCGTGCGCATCGAGCCGATACGCTCGCTGCAGGATTACTCGAAATTCGTGATGAAGGACCTGCTGCGCCATATCGACACCGAGTACGTTCTGATCATTCAATGGGACGGCTACGTCGTGAACCCGGCGCTCTGGTCCGATCAATTCCTGCTGTACGATTACGTCGGCGCGCGCTGGCCGCACGAGCTGCTCAACATTCCCGCCGCGCATGCCGTCGGCAACGGCGGATTTTCGCTGCGTTCGAGGACGCTGTTGGAAGCCCTGCAGGATCCGCAAATCGTGGCCTCGCATCCGGAAGACACGGCGATTTGCCGGACCCACCGCGAATACCTGGAAAGAGAGCATGGGATCGCTTTTGCGCCAGCCACTGTTGCCGACCAGTTTTCGTTCGAGCACGTCGAGCCGCGCGGACCAAGCTTCGGCTTTCACGGTCAGATCAATATCACACGGTTTGTCGACGACAAGGCAATCCGCATGCTCGAGCTACGATAGGCGGAAATCCTGCGGCGTGAATGAAGACGCGCGCCTTAATGGCGGCATTCGGCGGGCAGATATTTCCACGTTGTGGTGTTGCCGCCGCTGGTGCACGCCCAGACGAGGCGTCCGCCGTTCAACGACGGGCTGAGAACAACCGTGACGTCGGTGCCGATGGAGACGGCGCTTCCGAACACCGCGACGGTTCCCGTATCGGATATCGAACCGCCGGACACACGGCCGCCGGAGGCGACGGTCAGCCCCATTCCCGCGCTCGACATGGTGCCGTCGGATTGGATTTTTTCAGCGATCCCTACGCGAAAACTGCTTGCCGTAAGCATCAGTTCCGACACTTTGGCGCGTATCGTATAAGTGTTATGGGCCGGCAGCGCCACGGCCGCCAGAATGCCGATGATCGCGACTACGATCATCAGTTCGATCAGGGTAAAACCTCGACTGAGTGTTTTCACATTGGCTAACCCAGCGCTGCGCTAACCAATTAGCGTGCAAATTCCCAAGTACGGCGCAATCGAATTGCGGTCAAACCGTGGTCCCAAAACAACAGCCCCTCGCAAGGAGGGGCTGTTGATTGGAGCCAAAACCCTGCGTTAAAAATCCCGCAGGTTCAAACTTAGTGACGGCATTCCGCCGCCACGTATTTCCATGAACTCGTAATACCCTGGGTCGAGCATTCCCACGCGATACGGCCACCGGCGCCCATCGAAGGACGCAGTTGAACCGTAACGTCGGTACCAATAGTGGATGCGCTGCCGATAACTATGATGGTGCCGGCATCGGTAACGCTGCCGCCGGCGACGCGTCCGCCGCTGTTGACGGTCAGACCAATCCCGGAGCTTGTCATGGTGCCGTCTGACGCAGATTTCTCTGCAACAGTGGTTTTGTAGCCGCTAGCCGTTAGTACGATTTCCGACACTTTGGCACGAATCGTGTAGTCCTGATACGCGGGCAGCGCAACTGCCGCCAGAATACCGATAATCGCAACGACGATCATCAGTTCGATCAGGGTAAAGCCCCGTTGAATACGCTTCATTCAGATCCCCTTAAATTGTTATAAACGCCAAATACATGAAATGTATTACTGGCCCAAGCGCTATAAGCAAACTCCATACCAGTGCGCTTTTGCGGTTATCCACATACTTGCGTCAGGCCGCCGGTTAGGCAGCCAAATTTCAGAGGATCGGTAAATTTGAAGCTTTGCTGCCACTAAAATCCAAAGTATTTTCACAATGCGGAAAATTGGATCAGGGTAAATCTTCGACTGAGCGCTTTCACAATGGCTAACCCAGCGCTGCGCTAACCAGTTATCGTGCAAATCCCCAAGTACGGCGCAATCGAATTGCGCTCAAACTGCAGTCCCAAAACAACAGCCCCTCGCGAGGAGGGGCTGTTGATTGGAGCCAGAACCCTGCGTTAAAAATCCCGCAGGTTCAAACTTAGTGACGGCATTCCGCCGGCACGTATTTCCAGGCGGTCGAAGTACCAGTCGTGGAGCATTCCCACGCGATACGGCCGCCAGCGCCCAGCGAAGGACGCAGTTGAACCGTAACGTCGGTACCAAGAGTAGTCGCACTGCCGATAACTATGATGGTGCCGTTATCGGTAACGCTACCGCCGGCGACGCGTCCGCCGGTGCTGACGGTCAGACCCATGCCGGAACTCGACATGGTGCCGTCCGATGCAGATTTCTCGGCGATAGTCGTTTTGAAGCCGCTGGCCTGCAATACAATTTCCGACACTTTTGCGCGAATCGTGTAGTCCTGATACGCGGGCAGCGCGACCGCCGCCAGAATACCGATAATCGCAACGACGATCATCAGTTCGATCAGGGTAAAGCCCCGTTGAATACGCTTCATTCAGATCTCCTTAAAAAGTTACAAACGCCAAATACAAGCAATAATTAGTTATATAAAGTAATGCTTGCCAGCGTCCTGGTCGCAAGTTCCATACCAGTGCCCTGGATTGATGCCAGAAAAGCCCGGTTATCCACAGACTTGCGTCAGGTCGCCGGTTAGGCAGCCAAATTTCAGCGGAGCGGTGAATTTGAAGCTCTGCCGGCACTAAAATCCAATAAATTTTTCACAATGCGGAAAATTGAATCGGGAATTGACGCGTCGCAGCATCGCTGCGGCGACTGCAAACGACAAATCATGACGCTGAGCGTCAGCATCGACTCAATCCGCCCCGGCTGCTTACGCCGGGTGGTGTGCCCGCGTTTGGCAGGCGTGCAACCCGGAGATGCCGGGTTCTTACCCGTGAGCGGCGTCGATTTCGCGCACCAGTTCCGTCCTGACATCTGCGACGACACCGTCCCATGCGCCAGGGTTCTGCTGACGAAACAGCCGCAGCGCCGGATACCACGGAAGATGCGCGCCGGTTTCCAGATAGCGCCACTCCGCAACGGCGGGGACCATGACCCACGCGGGCTTGCCCAGCGCTCCGGACAGGTGGACCGCAGTCGTGCACACCGTGATGACCAGATCGAGGCTCGCGATCAAAGCCGCAACGCCGTCCATCGCGGCGTCCGCCTGCGACCATTCGTGCAGCACGATGCCGTGACGCACGCGCAGGTCGGCGATTTCAGCGCCGACCGCGCCGTACTGCAGGGAAATAAAATGCGCACGCGGCAACTTCAATAACGGCAGCAGCGCGTCGAGCGCGAGTGAACGCGCCGCCTGGCCGGTGCCCGGCGTGCCGCCGCGCCACGACACGCCGACCTTGAGACCACGCCCCAGGGTGTCGAGCCGCGCGCGCCATGCCGCAACCTGCGCAGCGTCGGCAAGCAGATAGCCGCGATGCGCGGGGAAATCCGCCTTTGACCTGCGCATTATGCGTGGCAAATCACCCATGCGAACGCGGTAATCCGGCGCGGCTTCGCCCGACCAGTCGGGCGCGCCCTCGACACGATGGCGATAGACCACGGCGGGCGGAAAGCTGCGCGCGAACAAGCGGGCCAGCCGCGGATCGCATTCGAGCACGGTGTGCCGCGCGCGCGGCAGGAGGTCCGGCAGACAGGATGCAAACATGATCTGATCGCCCAAGCCCTGTTCCGCCTGCACCAGCAGGCGTTTGCCTTCGAGCGCTTCACCCTGCCAATGCGGGTAGGCGTATTCCTGCCAATGGTCGACCTCGGGTATGCGGGTGCGCCATGCATACTCGTCCCACCCTGCGGCGAAATTCCCCTGCTTCAGCAGGGAGAATCCGCGCTGCAAATGCGCCTCGGCGAAATTCGGGTCGAGCGCGAGCACGCGCTCGATCAATGCGGCGGCGGCTTCGCGCTCGCCGAGATCAGTCAGCACCAGCGCCTTGTTGAAAATCGCCTCCACGTGATTCGGCGCCAGCTTGAGCGCGCGATCGAGCAGGAGCAGCGCCTCGCGCGGCACACCGCGGTCACGCAATGAAAGGCCTAGATTGGCGAGCGCGGTGAGATGTCCCGCGTCCACCGCCAGCGCGCGGCGATAGCTCTGCTCGGCGTCGGCCGCGCGTCCTTGCAGGCGATAGACATTGCCCAGCGCACTGTGCGCGTCCGCATCATTGCGCCGCGCGCACGCCGCTTCCAGCAACTCCTGCGCGCGTTCCAGGCGGCCGCTGTGCGCCGCAGCCAGCGCCAGGTAGTATGCCGCGACGAAATTATCGGGTTCCGCATCCAGCGCCGCGCTGAGATCCCGGGACGCGCCGGCGAAGTCCTGCGCGTTAAAACACGCGATGCCCGTTTCGAGCCCGGTGCCGCGCACGGCGCCCGCAGGGTTGGCTGCGGGTTTACTTGCCAGGCTTCTGAGTATCGACCACAACATGATCATTACCGCGCGTGTTGCGCGAGTTCCTGCGCGATACGCGCGACCACGGGCGCCCAGTCGCCAGCACTCTGCTGCCGGAACAAATGCACGCTGGGGTACCATGGCATCTCGTCTCCGTGCTCGAGGTAACGCCATTCCGCAGCCGCGCGCAATACGACCCATGCGGGCCTGCCGAGCGCGCCGGCCAGATGTACCAGTGCGGTCTGCACCGAAATCACCAGGTCGAGTGCCGTCACCAGCGCCGCCGTTTCATCATAGTTCTCGACGGCGTCGCGCCAGTGGTGAAGCGGGATGCGTTGCGCGCGCGCCCATGCGGCGAGTTCGCCGGCGACGTCGCCGTGTTGCAGGCTCACGAAATGGCACCCTGCCTGCCCGAGTATCGGCAACCAGTCCGCCAGTTGCATCGAACGGCTCGCACCCTGCGTGGTCGGCGCTCCGCCCGACCATGCGATGCCGATTTTTAATCCCTGCCCCAGGGTGTCCAGACGCTGCTTCCAGTAGTCAACCCGCGCAGCATCGGCACGCAGATAGCCTACATGCGCCGGAAAATCGGCCCGCTGCTTGCGAAATTGGGCGGGCAGGCTGCCGATGGCAACCTGGCGATCGATGCCAGCCGCTTGCGCCAGCCGCGCGAGATTTGCGTCCCCTTCCTGCTGCGACACTATCGTTGCGCCCGGGAACGAACGCTGAAACAGCTGCACCAGCTTGGGCGCACATTCGATCACGCACGTCGCGAGCTTCGGCAGCAATGCAGGCACGCAGGATGCAAACATGATCTGATCGCCTACGCCCTGCTCGGCATAAATAAGCAGTTTGCCGGATGCGAGCGGCTCACCCTGCCACTCCGCCAGCGGCAACGTACGTGGCAAGTAATTGCCGCGCGCGCGCTTGCGCGCTTCGTAGTCGGGCCATCCTGCTTCAAAACGGCCGAGCTTCAGATTGGCCAGCGCCTGATTCAGCTGCGCCTCGTGCATAGCTGGATGCGCGGCCAGCAGCTCACGGCAAATTGCCAACGCTTCTTCCGCGCGCCCCTCCTGGATGAGGATCGCGCTGAAATTGCACCGCACGTCGGGATCCGCCGGATCGAGTTCCATCGCCTTGCGGACATGCGTGGCACCTGCTTCGAATTCGCCCACCTGATGGCTGAGCACGTAGCCGAGCGTACTATGGGCGGTGGCAAAATCGGGTTGCAATGCGAGCGCCCGTTCAAGACTGGTCACCGCCTGTCCGAGTTCGCCGAGACCAAGTGCCGCCAACGCCATGTTGTAAAACGCCGGCGGAAATTGCGGGCGGAAATGCACTGCCAGTGTGAACGCATCTGCCGCGTCTTCATATTCGCCCAGCGCAAGATAACTCAGGCCGAGATTGTTGTGAGCATCCGCGTCATCGTGCCGCTCGTCAACCACCCGGTTGAAACATTCGACCGCCGCCGCAAAGTTACCCGCAGCATAAGCCGCAAGTCCGGCGTCGAACGTGGTGCGCATCGCAGGATCAGCTTTCACGTCCACGCGCCGCCAAGCCGGCCAACTCCGCCGCGACGCGTTCGATTACCGGCGGCCAGGTTTCGCCGCCGGCGCGATGAAAGAGACGCATGGATGGATACCAGGGCATCGCCATTCCGCGCCGCGGATAGCGCCATTCGGGACTGTCCGGCAGCAGGGTCCACACGGCTTGCCCGAGCGCGCCCGCCACATGCGCCACGGTATTGTCTATGCTGATGACCAGGTCGAGCGCGCCGATGATGGCCGCGAGTTCGTCGAGGTCATTGACCGCAGCGCCGAGTTGCGCGACGGCTATGCCGGATTGAGCGCGCAAATCTTCCAGCTCGGCCGCGATATCCCCATACTGCAAAGCGCAAAACGTCGCGCCCGTGCTGCGCAGTATGGGCAACCACTGCGGCAAGGCAGTCGAGCGCACGAACTGCCGCGAGCGCGGCGTGCCGCCGCGCCAGGCAATGCCTACCCGCAGCGCGGTCCCTGCCGCCAGTTTCCGGCGCCAAGCCCCGCTGCGCTGCGCGTCAGCCACCAGATAGCCGCCGCGCGCGGGAAAATCGGCGCGCGACCGCCGCAAATACTGTGGCAGCGACCCGATGGCCGCCTGAAAATCCACCGGCGGCAATTTTTTCAGCCAGTGCTTGTCGTCGTTCTTGTCCGCGCCATGGACGCTCGCCTGCGGAAACGAGCGCTGGAACAACGCCGTCAACCGTGTGTTGCATTCAATTACGCAGTGCGCGCCGGTCCGCAGCAAGTCGGGCAGGCAGGACGCAAACATGATTTCATCGCCCAGACCCTGCTCGGCATAGACCAGCAGGCGTTTGCCCGCCAGCGGCTGGCCCTGCCATTCCGGGTAGGGAAAACCGCGCGCCACCATGGCGCCGCTCGCGAAGCGCTGCGCGTACGCGCCCCAGCCGGCCGCATAGTCGTCCCGCATCAGCAGTGCGTAACTGCGATTGATGACGGCATCGGCAAATTGGGGAGACCGGGCAAGCACCGCATCGTAATGCGCAACGGCCTCGTCCAGGCGGCCGAGATCGCGCAGCGCGTGCGCAACACAAGCGCGGGTCTCGACAACATCCGGGCCGAGCGCGAGCGCGCGCTCGAAACTCTGCAGCGCCGCGGCTGGCTCGCCGGTCTCCAGCAGCAGCAGGCCCAGATTGTGATGCGCCTCCAGCCAGTTCGGTTCGAGCGCCAAAGCGGCATCGAAACTCCGCCGCGCCTCTGCATAACGGCCCGCCCGGTAAAGCGCGTAAGCGAGGCGGCCACGCGCGTCCGCGCTCGCCGGCGCGCACTCGACGGCAGACCGGTAGCAATCGATCGCTTCGTTCAGCTCGCCGCCCGTTTTCAGCAGATTGCCCAGACCCCGCCACGCGGCGCCGTGCCGGCCGTCGCGCGCGAGCGCCTGCCGGTAGGCCGCTAGCGCCGCTTCGGCGCGTTCGAGTTTCACCAGCGTTTCGGCGAGCTCGAACGAGGCGGCGGCGAACTCCGGCGCAAAGTGGGCGGCCAGTTGGAAATAATCGGCGGCGTCTTCGAGTTTGCCCTGGTCGCGATAGGTCAGCGCCAGCTCAAAATGCGCCGCCGCGAAATCGTGCTCAAGCTCCAGCGCGCGCAGCAGGCTGCGCTCGGCGGCGGCGTACTGCGCGCGTTCGCGCAATTGCGCGCCCTGCCGGTGCAGTTCGGCAGCGGTGTTTGCGGCGGCGTCACTCATCGGCGGGTTCTATCATGAAATTCACCGCGTGCACGTAATCGAAACGATGTTTGATGCGATAACGGTTCTGCTGCAGCCACGTTTCGAAGTCCGCAATCTGGTGCCGGAACACTTCGATCATGATCTTGGGCCGCGACTCGGCGATGATGCGCCGGGCGCCGGCGAGGACTGCGAGCTCCATGCCTTCGACGTCGATCTTGATGAAATCCACCGGGTGCGCAATCAAATCGTCGAGCGGCGCCGATTTAACCACGCCGGCTACGGCGGGCACCAATCGGCTCGCGCCGATATTGTTGTCGCTCGTACGCACGAGGTCGTAAGTTGCAACCCGATCTGAAGCCCCGATGCCAAGCAACGAGAGATCGGCGTTGGTTACAGCATTTTCCGCGAGGTTCCAGCGCAGCAGCGCAATGGCAGCGGGATTGGGCTCAAGTACCGTGATGCTGCGCGGTCGCATGAACCGCGCATAGTAGACGACGTGGTTGCCGACATAAGCGCCCACTTCGACAATTGCGGCGTCCGCCGCAACCCAGCTTTCGACAAAAGCAAGTTCGCCGTGCTCGAAAAACCGCCCCTTGAGAAAACTGCGCTGGATCAGGTCGAACGGGTTGGTAACGTAAAACCGGAGCTTTTCCCCGCGCAGCGTAAACTCCGCATGGAAATCCAGCCCGCTGCATTTCTCGCAGATGATGCGTTCGACCGCCATGCGCCAGTCGCGATTGGTCGCTGCGCGCGGGCCGCCCGCATACGTATCGCGGCGGTTGAAAAAAAACGGCCGCCCGATCTTGACGCAATTGAATTGCGACCACATCCGCAGGTAGTAGTCGAAGTCCTCGCCCGCATCGAGCTGCGGGTCGAAAGGCGTGGCCAGCGCCGCCGCGGTCTTCACGAAATGCCCGATCTGCAGCGTGATAAACGGATCGTTGCCGAGGAGCTGATCGATACGCGTGATTTCCAGCAATTGGTCCGGGCGCAGGACGCCATGCTCCTCGTCCGCGGCAAGCTCATGGATCGCGCCCCATATCGCATCATGGCGGTGCAGCTCGTGCGTTACGTTGGCGAACGCCTGCGCGCACAGCACGTCGTCCGCATCGAGGAAGAATATCCAGTCGGCACCTGCGTCTTGCGCCTGCCGCACGCCCTGGTTGCGTGCCGCCGAGCGCCCCAGCTTGCCTTGCGTATCATCGATCTTGATGAAAAGAATATCGGAAAACGGCCCTTGCGCCGTGGCGAAGGCATGATTGACCGAATCTTCGGCGTCCAGTGCGTACCATTCATGGCCGGGACCGACCGGGGTGACGACGGCGCATTTCATTGGATCACGCGAACCATGAACGCCCCTGCCGGTTACAAGCCGCTGAATCCATCACATTCGGTCCGGATGAAAATACCAGTCATCGCCCTTGGAGAAGATTTCAAACTCCCGCCGGAAACCATTGGACTCCAGCAAGCGCTGAATGGACTCGCGCGCGTCAGGCTTGAAATTGTGCTCTACCGTGATCACGCGGACCTGGTACTTCGCAAAATCGAAAGTCTCGAGGATATCGAATTCGCTGCCCTCGGTGTCGACGGACAGATAGTCGATCGATGCGGGCGCGCCGTGCTCCGCCAGCAAATCATTCAGGGACACGGTATCGACCATGAATGTTTCTGCGTCAACCAGGCGGGACTCGGCGTGCATATCATTCCCGGCAAAGCTTTTAAGCGACGACAATTCCGGATACCGGTTGGCGGCCAGGAATTCAAGCTGCTTGCCCGACTCCCGCCACACGCACCGATAGTCGACAGCAGCGTTTCTGTTCGCGCGCAGCGGGTCGCGCCAGCCGGGGAAAGGTTCGGCAAGAATACCGCGCCACCCGAGGTTTTTCTCGAGGTGATGGGTGTTGCTCAGAAACACGCCGTCAGCAGCGCCGAACTCGACGAAAAACCCGTTTTTTCTGTCGGCCAGTTTATAAGTGACATACAGGTCCTGCAGCAGGTGGGCCTTCGATTGCGGAAATCGCGTCAGACAGTGCGCGAGTAAACCGAGCGCGTCATGATTGACGGCAGCCCGCTCCTGGACGCCGTGATGCGCCAACAGGTAGTCCCACAGATAGATCAGTCCGGTTTCAGTGTAAATACTCGGCAGATGGTGCTTTTTTTTCAAAGCGCAGCCCCTGTTAAATGCATTCTCATCGTTTTGAACCTGGCTGCGACATCCGTCATCAGATCATGCCAGTTGCCGCCCGGCGGCTGGCGGAATATGCGCATCGTCGGATACCACGGCGAATCTTCCCTCCCCAGCAACCACTGCCATGCGCTGTCACCGCGCGTCAGCAACCATACCGGCTTGCCCAAAGCGCCGGCGAGGTGCGCGACCGACGTGTCGATGCTGATGACGAGATCGAGCTGCTCGATCAAGGCCGCGGTCTCCAGCAGGTCGCCGCATTCGTCCATCGCATCGAACAGCGGCCATTTCGCGAATTCCAGTTGCCGCGCATCTTCATTTTTCTGCAGACTAACGAACTGCACCCCGCCAGCATCCAGCAACGGCGCAAAGGCCTGCAGCCGGGTGCTGCGCCGCGCTTCAGTCAGAGTGCGCTTCGCGCCCGCCCACACCAGCCCCACCCGCGGACGCGCAACCGCTTCGAGCCTCGCGGCCCACGTGCGCTGCAGGTCCGCCGCCACCCGCACATAAGGCACTTCCCGCGGCACTGTCTCTAGCCGGGTTTCGAACAAATGCGGCAAACTCATCAGCGGACAGTGCCGGTCGAAGGACCCTTCGATCAGCGGATCGTCCTGCGAGATCACCTCATCGACCCCGGCCGTCGCGCGCATGAGCCGCACCAGCGGCGCGGCGCAATAGACGATGACGCGCTGAGCGCCGCGGCCCTTCAACTGCGGCAGGTAGCGCATCATCATGACGCAGTCGCCCAGCCCCTGCTCAGTCCAGACGAGCAGACGCTTGCCCGCCAGCGGCTCGCCCTGCCACCGCGGCACCTCCTGCATGCGATCGAACAGGTCGCGCGCGGAACTCACGTGCCGAGGATCGGCCCCATCGTAACGCTGCTCATATAACGTAAACGCGGCAGCGTAATCTCCGCACAGCAACAGGAGCAGCGCGTAGTTGAGCCGCGCTGAGGTATATGCCGGGTCCAGCCGCATCGCTTCCTGATAGCTCGCCGCGGCTTCGTCGTACCGACCCTGGGCTTTCAGCGCGTTGCCGAGATTGTTCTGCGCCCCGGCGAAATCGGCCTTGAGCGCCAGCGCGCGGCGATACTGCTGTTCGGCTTCACGCGGACGGTTCAGCTCGCGCAGGGCCTCGCCGAGATTGTTCAGAAAAAACGGGTTGTCCGGACTCAACGCAATTGCGCGCCCGATCAACTTTACCGCCCTGTCGTAATTGCCATCCTTGTGCGAAATTGCGCCCAGCAGATGAAGCGCATCGAAGCTGCCGGCATCCGTGTCGAGCACATCGCGGCAAATGCTCGCGGCCTCCGTCATCCGCCCCGCGCCGTAGTGCTGCCGCGCAATTTGCAGCACCTGCTTGGCAGTCGCGATCTGAGGTTCTTCGGCTCGCATGGGAACGGAAAGTGTACTACGGCCACAGCCGCCGGGCCGCCGGCCTGCGGCTTGCGCCCGCCGCGGACCGTATGATCAGCAAAGCGACGCCAATTCCGCGCGCACCTGCTCGACCACTGTTGCCCAATCTCCCGGAGCCGGCTGCCGGCACAGCCTGACCGACGGGTACCACGGACTGGCGGCCGGCACGCGCTGCCAGCGCCAGTCGGCGTCGTGGGGCAACATGATCCAGGCCTTGCGGCCGAGGGCCCCAGCCAAATGCGCCACGGTGTTGTCTACGGTAACTACGCCATCGAGCGCCTGCAAAAGCGCCGCCAGCCCGTCCATGTCCTCCAGCGCTTCGACGAAACTCAATACGTCGGCTCCGCACATCGCCTTGATTTCAGCCAGTTCGTCGTCTGCCGCGCGCTCGAGACTGATAAATTTAATGCGCGGAATAGCAAGCAACGGCATCAGTTCGCGCAGCGGCATCGAGCGCAGATCGCGGCGCGTCTTCGCGGTGCCGCCGCGCCAGGAAATTCCAACGCAGTAAGCGCCGCCCCCGGCCGCCAGCTGGGCACGCCATTGCGCGGTGCGCGCCGGATCGGCGCGCAGATAGCCGGAGTGCGCCGGAAATTCAGCGGCGTTCCGCCGCAACAGGCGCGGCAGGCTGCCGATCGCGATCTGCGTCTCGATCTGCGGGTATTCCGCCAGCCAGCGGCGATCACCGTCACGTGGAGCGCCATGCACACTGCCGGCGGGGAATGAACGCGCGAACAGGCCCGCCAACCGCGCATCGCACTCGATGACACAGGATATTCCCCGCGCGAGCAAATCCGGCACGCACGAGGCGAACATCATTTCATCGCCCAGCCCCTGCTCGCCGTAAACCAGCAAGGCGGCGGCGCCGCGCAGTGCTTTGCCCTGCCACGCAGGATAAGGAAAAACGCGCGGCGCGGCGCCGCTGCCGCGCGCGTTGCGCATTTCGTAGTCTTCCCACCCGCGCGCGTAATCGCCGCTACCGAGCAGGGCGAGTCCGCGGTTCCAGCGATATTCGCTTTCCGCGGGATAAGCGGCAATCAATTTTTCGTAATGGGCGAGCGCCGCTTGGAGCTGCCCCTGCTCGGCCAGAGCAAGGCCGAGGTTGGCCTGCGCCCCCATGGAAGACGGCTCGAGTTCGATTGCGCGCTCGAAATACTGCTGCGCGCGGCGCGAGTCGCCGCGGTGCGCCAAATACATCAAGCCCAGGTTGGTGCATGCCGCCGCGTAACCGGGGCTGAGTTCGAGCACGCACTCATACGCCGCAATCGCGCCCGGCACGTCGCCGCAACGGCTGCGAACCAGCGCTGACTCGAAATGTATATCCGCATCGCTTGGCGCGACACGCAATGCATGTTCAATGTGCGCGAGCGCCGCGGCGGCGGCACCCGCCTCGCGCTCCAGGCGCGAAAGGCCCAGTCTCGCGGCCGCGCAATCCGGCGCGTGCGCAAGGGCAACCTCGTAGCAATCGCGCGCATCCTCGCTCTGACCAAGCGCAATGTGCTCTGCGGCTTGTGCAGCCCAGGCCTCAGCGTCGTCGGGATGCAAATCGGTCGCCCGCGCAAACCCGGCGAGCGCGGCCTGGTGCCGGCCCAATACACGCGCTGCGCGTGCCCCGCACAAATGAGCAGCTGAAAAACCGCCACGCAAAGCGAGTGCGGCCCCGGCGTGCGCAAAGGCGGCACAGGGATCGCCGCGCATGAGCGCGAGTCCTGCGCGCAAACATTCCAATTCGGCGCGGTCACGCTGCAGGGGCTCGCTCAGCAGCGCGTCGACTCCGGCCGCATCATGAGCGGCGAGCAGACGCAAGCCGCTATCGAACCACGCTGATGGCCGGTACGCGCTGTCGGGCAATGCGGCGGCGGCTGGATTCAGCGCAGTGTTACCACGCCCCGCGAACAATGAATGCCAAAGCCGGGAAAGCCCGCTCAGCATGCAACGCGGTCAGCCGCGATGCGGGGTTCGCGCGGCGCGTTCATTTGCGTTGCTCGACGTTCAGCATGTCCTGCCGCGCGGCCCGCCACTCGTCCGCGTACTCGCAATCGCGGTACTCCTGAAAGTACGGCCCGCCCAGGGTGTAATGCACCAGTGACACATCGCGGTTCGGCGCGTTGTAGCCAACGAGGTGGTTCCAGCGCGCCGGAATTTCACCGATCAGTTCGTCGTTCGCCAGCCATTTGAATTGATGGAGTTCGAGGCCCGATGCAGTATTGACGTAGTCGGGCGTCAGCGCGCGGCACTGCGCGTTGTTGAACAGCATCACGCTCGACCAGTTTTTCTTCTGGTATGCGGTTTGTGGCTGATCGAGAAATTTGCGGGTCTCTTTGGGCACGTGGTCGTGCTTTACCACCATGACCGCATAGCGCTCGTCGCGCAGCGCATACAGTTTCTCAATGTCGTCGAGCACCAGCATGTCGCAGTCCATGAATATGGACCAGCCCTGGTAGTCGGACAGAAAGGGCGTCAGAAAGCGCGAAAACGAAAAATCGGTCGACTGCAGCGGATGGCGTTCGCGCGTCAACACGCCTTTCAACTCGCTCAACATCACCGGCACTACCGCCACCGGCACCGATGCCCTGGCATGAATGCTATGGGCCAACACGCTGTACGCGGCCGCCTCGCGCGAGTCGTAGCCGATAAAAACTTTGATCATGAAGTGCTGCCGTAGTGGTTAATCGGACCGGAAGTTCAGGCCATCTTACGCAATGATTGCGCGACATCATCAATAACCGCGCCCCATTCTCCATACACGGACTGCCGGAACACGCGCACCGAAGGATACCAAGGCATCTCCTGCCCGGCAATTCCATAGCGCCACTCGGGACTGTACGGCGCCATCACCCATACCGGCGTGCCGAGCGCGCCGCCCAGGTGAATAACGGCGGTGCACACGCTGATTACAAGATCGAGGGCCGTGACCAGCGCCACCGCCTGCTCGTAGTCGGCGCGTACTTCGTTCCAGCTGTGCACCGTGACGCCCGTGGCCGCACGCAGTTCATCAATTTCAGCGCGGCAGTCGGTATATTGGAGATCGACGAAGTGCGCGCCTTCCATCTGCAAGATCGGCAGCCATTGCGCAAGCGGCATGGAGCGCACCGGGCGCCGCGATTTGTGCGTGCCGCCCTGCCATGAGATGCCCACTTTGAGGCCGGGCCCAAGCGCGGCGAGACGCTCCCGCCATGCCGCGACCGCCTGCGGATCGGCGCGCAAATAGCCGCTGTGCCGCGGGAAATCCGCGCGCGCGCGGCGCAAGTACTGCGGCAGGCTGCCGATCGAGCTTTGCAGGTCGATGTCCATCTCGCCGGCACCGGCGGGCAGCGACTTGTCCGGGTTCGTTGCACGAACCGCGGTTTGCGGAAACGAGCGCCGGAACAGCTTCTCAAGCTTGGGGGAGCATTCGATCACGCAATTCGCGCCCGCGGCCACCACGTCCGGAATGCAGGACGCGAACATGATCTCATCGCCCAGGCCCTGCTCCGCGTAGACCAGCAATTTTTTACCCGCCAACGTGCCGCCGTCCCAGTTCGCACCCTCCGCAGCTCGTGGCCGGCGGTCGGCGCCCAGCAGCCGCAATTCGTAGTCCGGCCAGCCGCGTGCGAAGTCGTGCTGCAGCAAATAAGCAAGCGAGCGGTGCCAGATGGCCAGCGTAAAATCAGACTTGAGCAAGATGGCCGCGTCATAAGCCGCGATCGCCTCTTCGAGCCGCCCGAGATCCTGATACACGATGCCGAGATTGTTCAGGAGCTCGGCATCGGCGCCGTCGATCGCGCGCACGGTCAGGTAGTGCTGCAGCGCCTCTTGCGGGCGGTGCAGTTTCTGCAGCACTAGCCCAAGGCATTTGAGCGCTTCGATGCGCCTTGGTGTCTGCGCTAAAACTGCCTGCAGCAATGCCTGCGCTTCTTCATAGCGTTCGAACTCGATATAGGACAACGTCAGGTTTTTCAGCAGGTCGGGAATTTCCGGCGCAAGCGCATACGCACGCTCGAATCGCAACAACGCCTGTTCGCTCGCGCCGGCCGCCTGCCAGATCAGGCCCAGATTGCAATGCGCCGCGGCGTTGCCGGGGTCCAGCCGCAGCGCCTGCTCGTAACTTGCAATGGCGGCCTGCCGCTCTTCTAGCATGAGAAATACGTTGCCGCGTGCCGCATGGGCAGCGGCGAAATCCGGCCTCGCGGCGAGCGCCCGATCGAGATGGGCCGCCGCGTCGGTGAAATTTCCACCCTCGCCCAGCAGCGCGCCCAGCAGGTAATGCGCGTCGGCATGCAGCGCATCGATTTTGAGCGCGTCGCGGTAGTTATTTTCCGCGACGGCGCGCTCACCGGCCTGCTGACTGCGATACCCCCGCTGCAGCAAGTCGTCGATGGCGCCGCGCGCGGCTTCCGGCGAACGCGGCGAGCGCGAAGAAAACAGGCGCGAAATTAAATTGGTCAGCATCACGTTGGCGGCGGGTAGCATGGGGCTTGCTTCTGCATACTACAGCAACCGCCGCGCTATTGACGCGGTAATCCCTCCAGCTTGATAATGTAAGCGTTTCTTTTTTAAAGAAAACTCGTCACGGGCAGGCGTCCGCCGGCATTATGACCGCGCTCGTTCACAATGCCGTTCCCCGTCACAATTTACCCATGAATGTCTTTCGCGTACTGCTGTGGCCTTTACACAACTTGCGGCGTTCCGCCAGTGCCCAAACGGCACCGCTGGCGCCGCAGATTTCGCTCGAGCAATACGAAATGCTGGAGCCGCACCAGACCGTCAATGACGGCACCACCGAGGTGGCGTACGCGACTCCCAACGTATTCACCAAGTGGCGCGTCGATTCGCTGTTTACCAAGGAACCCGACACCATCGAATGGATCAGGGGATTCCAGGCGGACGAAGTTTTCGTCGACATCGGTGCCAACGTCGGTATGTACACGATATGGGCGGCCAAAACACGCGGGGTACGCACGTTTGCGTTCGAGCCGGAGTCGCAAAACTACGCGCTGCTTTGCCGCAACATCGTGCTCAACGGTTTGATGGAATACGTCACCGCCTATTGCCTCGCGCTGAGCGATTCCGCCAGCTATTCGCTGCTGCATCTGAGCCAGTTCCAGATCGGCGGTTCGTGCCACTCGTTCGGCGAAAAGGTCGACCACCGGCTGGAACATCGCGACACCCTGCTGTCGCAAGGCTGCGTCTCGACCACCCTCGACCTGCTGGTGGACAAAGGCGTGGTGCCGGCGCCCAACCACATCAAGATCGACGTCGACGGACTCGAGCACAAGGTGCTCGACGGCTGCCGTGGCGTGCTCGCCGACCCGCGCCTGAAATCGGTGCTGGTGGAAATCAACACCAACCTGGAACAACACCGCAAGATCATCGCCGACATGAAGTCGCTCGGGTTCGGTTATTCCGAGCAGCAGGTGGCGCAGGCGCAACGCACTGAAGGCGCATTCAAGGGCGTCGGGAACTATGTCTTCCTCCGTTGAAGAACACGTGTTGTACCAGATCGCCAACGCGCCGATCCGCGAGTATCCGTACGCGCATATTTACGTCGAGAACGTATTTCCGGACGATTTTTACGCGGCAATGCGCGCCAACTGGCCGGGCGCTTCGGCGCTGACCAGCCTCGCCGACACCGGGCGGGTTCCCAAAGGCGCGTATCTCGAGCGCTTTGTCATGCCGTTCACGCCAGCGGAGATCAACAAGCTGGATGAGTCCCGCCGCCTGTTCTGGACCGAATTTTCAGGCTGGCTGATTACGCAGAGATTTCTGACCGCGATGATCGACAAGTTTGAACCCTACGTCAAAGAACGGTTCGGCGATGAAATTTACAAGTGCGGTTTTGAAGCGGATTCCCTGATCGTGCGCGATCTGACCAACTTCAGCATAGGTCCGCATACGGACGCACCGCACCGCCTGCTATCGATGCTGTTCTATTGCCCCGATGATGATTCGCTGAAGCATCTCGGCACCTCGATTTACGTGCCGCGCGATGCGGCGTTTAGCTGCCGGGGCGGCCCACATTACCCGCACAAGCTCTTCCATAAAGTCAGAACCATGGAATACCGGCCGAATTCGCTGTTCGCTTTTATCAAGAACGATCACTCGTTTCACGGCGTCGAGCCGATTGGCGACGCCGACGTGCTACGCGATATACTGCTCTACGACGTTCGAGTGTTTGAGCCCAAAGGCCAGTCGCGACAACCCGGACCGGGTTTCGGCCTTAAGATGCTGAAACGTTTGTTTGGCAAAAATTCGAATTAACGGCTTTATTTTACCGGAGCAAGATCATGGCATTGTTCGGCACGGTTTCGAGCAAGGATGTGGATTCGTTTGCCACAGGTTTGGCGCAGGATCTCGCCAAGCGTTATCCACCGGCGCTCGATAAAGGCAAGGAACGGAAGATTTCGCAGAAGCGACTGGTGACGATCCTCGAGGACACGTTCAAGCGCGCCATAGATTTCAGGCAGCAGCACAAACTCGGCGTCTACAAAAAAGCCCGCCTCGGTAATACGTTTCGCTGGGAATTGCAGGAAATGGGCTACAGCGAAAAATTCATCGAAGTCGCCACCGAAGGGCTCGTCGTCTATATTACGAGGAAGTAGGAAATCGGAGCGCAGAGCAGGGGCCCCGTTTACGGGGATGCGACCGCGCAGACGTGCCGGCGACCGGCACGACTACCGCTACTCTAAGGCACCCTACAGGGGTCGCGATGACGCGGAAATAAGAACGGTTACGCCGCCGGCGGCGGCACGTAGCCTGGAACCTGGGCAAGATCGACGTCATCGACCTGTTCCTTGTCCATGCACTGCTCGGCGTACTTGAGATAGACCTTTTCCCACATGAATATGTCAAACAGGTCGGGATCGATGTGGCCGCCCAGCTTGAACTTGCCCAGAATGGACAGTGATTCCGACAGGGTCTTGCCTTTTTTATAGGGCCGGTCCCTGGCGGTCAGCGCCTCGAAGATATCGGCGATGCCCATGCAGCGCGCCTGCACCGACATCTGGTCGCGCGTGAGTCCGCGCGGATAGCCCTTGCCATCCATGCGCTCGTGGTGGCCGCCGGCGTATTCGGGCACGTTCTTAAGGTGCTTGGGCCACGGCAGTGCTTCCAGCATCTGGATAGTGACGTCGATGTGATGGTTGATGATCTGGCGCTCGGCCGCGGTCAACGTGCCGGCGCGGATGGTCAGATTTTCGACTTCGTCCGCCGTCAGAAAATCAGCGTCGCTGCCTTCGACGTCGCGCCACCGGTACTTGCCCGAGGTCTGCTTTACCCGCTCCAGGTCCTCCGGTTTCATGAACTCGCCGCCGACATTGCAGAAACGCAGGAATTCGCGGTCCTCGTCGATGCGGCGCATCTGCAGCTTGAATTCATGCTCGGCGGCGTCCACCGCCTGCTTGTCTTTTTTCTCCAGCGCTGCCAGTTTGGTCTTCAACAGCGCGATTTCCGCGTCGCGTCTGATCACCTCGAACCGCGTATCGACGAGGGCGATGCGGTCGAATATCGTGTGCAATTTGGTCGCCTTGTCGACCACGTGCACCGGCGTGGTCACCTTGCCGCAATCGTGCAGCAGGCCCGCGATCTTCAGTTCGTAGCGGTCCTTGTCGTTCATGCTGAAATTCTTCAGCGGCCCGACCGCGCAATTGTTGACGGCCTCCGCCAGCAGCATCGTCAGCTGAGGCACGCGTTCGCAATGGCCGGCGGTGTAGGGCGACTTGTCGTCGATCGCGGCGTTGATGAGGTTGATGAAAGACTCGAACAGGTTTTCGAGGTGGTTGATCAGCAGCCGGTTGGTCAGCGCGATTGCCGCCTGCGAGGCCAGCGACTCGGCGAGCTGCTGGTCCTCCGTCGAGAACGGGCTTACCGCGCCGGTCGCCTGGCTCTTGGCGTTCAGCAGCTGCAGCACGCCGATGATCTCGTTCTCATGGTTCTTCATCGGCACCGTGAGGAACGACTGTGAACGGTAGCCGGTCTTCTGGTCGAAGGTCTTGGTGCCCGAAAAGTCGAAGCCTTCCTCGATATAAGCGTCGGCGATGTTGACCGAGGTGTCGTGATGAAACGCGTGCGCGACGACCATCGTATTCACCGGCTTGCCGTCCTGGTCGAACAGGTTGATGGGCGGGAAGGGAATGTCGGCCCCGGTGGTGCCCCCCATCGCGATCTTGAGCGTATCGTTGCGCATGATCTCGAATTTAAGCGTGCGGTCGTCGATTACGCGGTAGAGGGTTCCCCCGTCGGCATTGGTGATTTTCTTCGCCGCCAGCAGGATCGCTTCCAGCAACCGGTTGATGTCGGTTTCCTTGGACAGCGCGACGCCGACCTGATTGAGCTGCTCCAGACGCTCGAACAGATTGGCGGAATCCCGGGGGTGCTGCATCTGGTTCATGGCGCAGTCTTTACTTGATACAGACGGCGCGCACCTGCGCCATATCGGTCATCCCCAGCAGGACTTTTTCCATGCCGTCCTGCTTCAGGGTGCGCATGCCTTCGCCAAGCGCGCAGGCGAACAAATCGGCCACCCGCGCGTGCTCCTGAATGAGTTTCTTTACGGGGTCGGTGCCGATCAGAAGCTCGTGCAAACCGACCCGGCCTTTGTAACCGCCGCCACCGCACGTCTCGCAGCCGACCGCCTTGTGAAACTGGATCTCGCCTTTATCGTTGCCGAAGTCCTTGGTCCACATCTGGATAAGTTTTTCCCGTTCGCCCTTGGGGTCCTTCTTCCACGCTTCGGTATTCATCAATTCGCCGGAATACTCTTCGACGAACAGCTTGAGTTCTTCGGCCGACGGCACGTATGGCTTCTTGCATTTTCCGCACAACCGCTTGGCGAGACGCTGCGCGAGAATGCCGAGCAGCGCATCGGCGAAGTTAAACGGGTCCATGCCCATATCGAGCAGGCGGATGATTGATTCCGGCGCCGAATTGGTATGCAGGGTGGCGAACACCAAGTGACCGGTGAGTGATGCTTCGATACCAGTGCCGACCGTTTCCTTGTCGCGCATTTCACCGACCATGATGATGTCCGGGTCAGCCCGCAAAAACGCTTTCATCGCGATCGCAAACGTCAGCCCGGCCTTGGGATTCATCTGCACCTGGCGCAACCCGCGCTGCGTAATTTCAACCGGGTCTTCGGCGGTCCAGATCTTGGTCTCGGGCGTGTTCAGATAGCCGAGCACCGAGTGCAGCGTCGTGGTTTTGCCTGAACCGGTCGGGCCGCACACGAAAAAGAGGCCGTAGGGCTTTTCAATTGCCTCTTTACACTTGACCAGGTTGTAATTGGACAACCCGAGCTTGTCGAGCGGAATCGGCTCGCCAGCGGCAAGTATCCGCATCACGATGTCTTCGACGCCGCCGGCGGACGGGATGGTCGCCACCCGCAGTTCGATGTCGAGCGGACCGTACTTCTTGAATTTGATCTTGCCGTCCTGCGGTTTGCGGCGCTCGGAAATATCGAGGTCGCACATGATTTTCAGGCGCGCGGCGATGGCGTTTCGATAGGCGGCCGGCACCGAAATGTAATTCATCAGCGAGCCGTCCTTGCGGAAGCGGATCTCGGTCTTGCCCTTGCCGGGATAGGGCTCGATATGTATATCGGACGCGCCCTGCTTGTAGGCGTCGACGATAATCTTGTTGACGAGCTTGACGACCTCGTTGTCCGACGCCGCCGACGCGACATCTTCGTTATTGTCCTCAAGCGTCTCTTCATTTTCGAGACCGGACAACAAATCGCCGATATCGGTGCCGTCATCGACGTTGCCAACACCCGCCGACCCGCCGCTGCCGCCAAAAAAGAGATCGAGCGTCGCGACGAATTCGCGCGCACAGCAAACGCGGTAGACGATCTTGCTTTTCGGATAAACGTTGTTGACAACCCTGGAGCCGCGGATTTTTTCCGGGTCGGTCGTCAATATCATGATGCCGTCTTTCGTTTCGTCGATCGGTATCCACAGGCTGCTTTCGACGAATTCCCGGCTCATGTTTTTCATGAGGTCCATCGGCTTCACGCGGTCCGCCTTGTGCGGCTCGTAAGGCACGTCGAAATAAGCCGCCAGCGCCTCGCCGATTTTGTCCAGCTTGACCTGAAATTCATCGATCAGCACGGTTTCGACGTCGAGATTCTTGCGGCGTGCCGAGCGCGTCGCCAGCTCCAACTCCTCGGCCGAGATGACCGCGTTCGACACCAGGTGATCGTACTTGCCCTTGACCCCGGCAACGGGCTTCTGGCGCTGGCGAAACGCGATAGCCAGGGTTTCCGCAACGTGCGTCGCGCCTTCTTCCATGAGCGCCGGGAACGGCTGCCCGCTCTTGGAATTGATGATCTGCATAACGCCGATCAATTCCTTGGTTTGCGCGTCTATGACCGGCGCGGCCAGCATCTGCTTGGTGCGATAGCCGGTCTTGACGTCCACCTGCTTCAGGAAATTCAGCTGCGGGCTGTAGGCCTTGAGTTCCTTTTCGTCGTAGACGTCGCGGATGTTGATCATCTTCTTATGCACCGCGACAAAGCCGGCGATACTTTGCTCTGCGATCGGCAACTTCAGGTCCTTGAACGAGTTAAGCCCGGTCTTGACCTTCGAGACGATGGATGTTTTGTCTTCGCTCATCAGATAGAGCGTGAGCCGGTCGGCGTTGAAGAGGCCGCAGATGTCCTGGCTCAACTCCAGCATGATTTCGTCTATGTTGCTGGTGGCGTGGATGCGATTGGTGACCGATTGCAGGGCCTTGGAGAAATTCAGCTTCTCCGCCAGGTTGTCCTGCGCGACCGGCTTGGTTTCAAGTACGCTACTCATGGCGGCTTGACCTCTCACATTTGGCACACATACCAAAATCCGAATTCAGGACGCGGAATTTGCGCCCTGTGCTCATAATTCGAACACCTGGTTGTTCTCCAGCATGCGCGGGCTGTAGGCGCCGGCGCATTCCAGGATTTCCTGCATGGTGACTTCGACTTCGCCCGGCTTCAGGTGCGTAATATAGACATCGGCCTTGCGCTTGAGTTTCGCCAGTTCCTCGGCCAGCATGCTCGGACACAGATGCTTGGAGGCGATCGCGAGGTCACGCTCACGGTTGCAAAACGCCGTTTCAATAATCAAATACCGCAGGTTGTCGATCTTGTTGACTTCCGTCCAGAACGCATCATTGGTCGTCGTATCGCCGGTGAAAGCGAGGCTCGCGCGGCCGGAATCGAGCTGGTAGCCGATCGCCGGCACCACGTGATTCGCGGGCAGCGGCGTCAGTTTGCGGCCGCCGACATCGACCGTCTTGCCCAGGGCCACGGCCTCGTAACGCAAAAACGGCTTCTGCGCATCCGGGATCTGGCTGAAATCCGGCCACAACTTCCAGTTGAAAAGATGCTGGCGCAGGACTTCCAGCGTCGGCTCTATGGCGTGCACGGTGATCGGCTTGTCGCGCATCCAGCCCACCGAATCGACCATGAACGGGATCGACGTCACGTGATCGAGATGCGAATGGGTCAGGAATACATGGTCGATGCGCGCCAATTCGTCGATGCTCAGATCGCCGACGCCGGTGCCGGCGTCGATCAGGATATCGTGATCGAGCAGCATCGACGTAGTGCGCAAGTCACCGCCAATGCCGCCACTGCAGCCGAGTATCCGGAGTTTCATCGATGCCGTGTCATTTGGTCGTAAATGTGAACGCGCCGTCCCAGCCCTTGCCCGGCGGGTTCGCGCGCAAATAGGTGATCCGCTCCACGAAGGTGTGGCTGTAGAGCGGATTACCGGGAACCTGTTTCTGCAAATTAAACAGCTGCAACTCCGCCTGGTCCCAGTCCTGCGCCCGATACAGCCGCAAAAACTGGGTGTAAAGCTTGATTTCCTCGAGCTTCGCCTTGTCGACCTGACCCTGCATGCCGAACGGCTCAAAGATCGTCACCGCTTCGTCCTTGCCCTTCACGCGCACGCGATCGAGCTCGCGAAAGACGACATCCGGCACCGCGTCCTTGGTCCCTTCGCCGACTATGATATCAGCGCCATACTCCTTTGTGATGCCTTCGAGCCGGGACGCGAGATTTACCGCGTCCCCCATCACAGTATAGGCTGTCCGCAGCTTCGATCCCATGTTGCCGACGCTCATGCGGCCGGTGTTGAGGCCGACGCCGATGCGGATTTCAGGCCAGCCGCGCGCCTGGAATTCAGGCTTCAGTTTCTTCAGTATCTGGTGCATCTCGAGACCGGCCAGGATGCCGTTCCTGGCATGCGCCGGATCGGCGAACGGCGCGCCCCAGAACGCCATGATGCAGTCACCCATGAATTTATCAACGGTGCCGCGGTGCTTGTAAATGACTTCCGTCAGCGGCGTCAGAAACTCGTTCATCAGCTGTGACAGCTGTTTCGGGTCCAGCCCTTCGGAGATGGTGGTGAAACCGCGCACGTCGGTGAAGAGAACGGTCATCTCGCGCGATTCGCCTTCCATCGAGAAGCTCTCGGGATTGCGCGCCATTTCATCGACCAGTTCCGGCGGCACGTACTGGCCAAAGAGCCCCGTGATCTGCCGTTTGCCGCGCGTTTCGACGAAGTAGCCGTAAGTCATGTTGAGCGCAAACAGCAGAGAAATCAGCATCAGCCCCGATGCCAGCGGCAGCACCAGGTTGCCGACGTGAAACACCAGCAGATTCGTGAACAACACGGTCATCAACACCGCCAGCGTCACGAGCAGCGATTTCAATGGATTCAGCAGCGGCAGCAGCAGCGCCATCGCCAGGCCGGCGACCAGCAGCGACAAAAACTCGGCGCCGATAACATAGGGCGGCTTTTGCTTGATGTTGCGGTCGATCATGCCCGAGATCAAATTGGCGTGGACCTCGACCCCCGGATATACCGCTTCCACCGGCGTCGCACGCAAGTCCAGCAAGCCCGACGCCGTCGTCCCAACCAGCACGATCTTGCTCTTCAGGTCGTCCAACGCGACGCGCTCGTTCAGGACGTCCACGGCCGACACGTATTGGAAGCTTTTCTGCTTGCCGCGGTAGGGAATCAATGCCGTTACCGCTTCGTCCACCGGCACCTTGATATTGCCGACTTCCAGCCACTCCAGCCCGGAGTATTTCTTGCTGAGGATAAGCGCATTGTCACTGGGATATCCGGGGACGACATTCGGCATGCCGATCAGCATGCGCACCATGGCAAGCGAAAGCGACTCGTAATAGGCCCCTTTGTACTCCGCCAACATGGGCACTCGCCGCAGAATTCCGTCCGCATCGGGTTCCATACTGAAGTGGCCCGCGCTGGCTGCGGCCTTTTGAAATTCAGGCAGGTTTGCCGTGTGGCCCTCGAATTTGTAAAAACCGATATTTTTCCCGGTGAAGGTGCCTGAAGGCAGCACCGGCTGCGGTAATTGGCCTATGGTTGTAGCGGGCGCGCCGCCACTTTCCGCCGACCCGTAGTTGAAGGTGTAACCGAGCACAATGGCGCGGTTACGCATGTGATTTGCAAAGATTTCGTCGTAATCGAGCTGTGGCTGGAGCTGCTTGAGCGCCGACTGAAAGCCCGCGACGTCCTTCATTTCCTTTTGGGCCAGTTGCTGCAGCACTTTGAGGCCCGAACTCTCGTCACGCTCCGCGAAGACGACGTCAATACCGACAATGGCGATTTGGTAGTGGTCGAACAATTTGTCGAGCAGCAGCGCCATGCGATCGCGCGGCCACGGCCAGCGTCCCTCGCCGCCTTTGTCCCTCTCGGCCAGGCTTTTGTCGTCGATGTCGAGAATGACGATGCGCGGATCGACGGTGCGCGGCATGGTCAGCGCCAGCCGCGTGTCATAAACAATTGCCTCGAGCCGATTTACCAGCGGCAGCTCGAAAGTCCAGCTGCCGAATCCCCATTTTGCGGCGTGGCCCAGAAATGCCAGCAGCAGGGCGAGGCCCAGACCAATGCGAACGATATTTTTTTTCAACCCGCCTCCTATGCGGCCGTCGGTATGGGGAAGTGTGCGCCGCTACCGCTCCCCAATGCAGTAAAACTTGTGTCCTTTGCGCTGGCGGCAGACGCCCCGCGCGCTGCGTGTATTTATCGTGGCGCCCCAGCGGCGAGGTTGCCGCATGACGCCAGCGATCGGCTCATGGGTCGGGCGCTGAAATGTCGTGGGTGGAGAAACGGCCCGCTGGCTGCGCCCGAACAGGCGCCGCAATCTAGCCGTTCTTGAAAAAGAACTCCATTTTTACCCCCGCCAACTCTACCACGTCGTGGTCGTTGAGTTGGTGCGCCTGCGCATCGAGCGCCTTACCGTTAATGACCGGGAAATTGGCGCCCTCGACGTGCGTAATGAAGTAACCGTGCGGACGGCGCGTAATCACCGCCACCTGCACGCCCGGCTTGCCCAGCGTCGTCAGGTTCTTGGTCAGCTCGAGTTCCTTACCCGCCGACGGGCCGGTCAAAATCTGGATGGCCGCGAGTTTTTCCGGCGCCTTGACAGCGGCAGCAGCGGCAGCAGCTGCCGTGTTTGCCGGCGAAGGCTGGCTTTGAGTGGTCATTTGCGTTGCCGTAGGGCTGATCTGGGTATCACCAAAACTGCCGCCGCCCGGACCCGGCGGATTCATTTTGCCTATCGGCGCGCGGAGCACCATGGTTTTCTCGAAATCGGCGACCGACGCCGCGCCAGTCGGCGCTTCGCTGACAAACTTCAGCTTGTACTTGCCGATTTCGATCACATCGTTGGTCTGCAGAATGTGTTTCTTGACCGGGTTGCCGTTGACCAGGGTGCCATTGGTGCTGCCCAGGTCCTCGAGAAACGAATCGTTAAGGATGGTCACTATCAATGCGTGCTCGCCGCTGACGGCCAGATTGTCGATCTGGATGTCGTTGTGCGCTTTGCGGCCGATAGTGAAGCGCTCCTTATCGAGCGGAACTTCCCGAATCACCGCGTTATCCAAACTCATGATCAACTTCGCCATGGCAGTATCCCTGTAACCTTATTATCTAAACCACGCCTTGAATTTGGCTAACCATCCCGTGGGCACTCCAAAATCCTCAATCACCCGCACCAGGATTACCGATATATTGTCGCGCCCGCCGCTGTCATTGGCGAGTTGCACCAGCTGCGTCGCCGCCAGCGGCAAATTCGATTGCAGCATACTCAAGGTCGAATGGATGTCCTCATCCTGGACCATGTCGCTCAAACCGTCCGAGCACAGCAGGTAGATATCGCCGGGCTCGACGCTGTAAGTGTGGACTTCGGTCTCGACCTCCGGGTCGATACCGACCGCGCGCGTGACCAGATTCTTGTTCTGCGAGTAGCGCGCCTGTTCCTTCGTAATCATGCCGCTGTCGATTTGTTCCTGCAACAGCGAATGATCGCGCGTCACCTGTTCGAAAACGTCGCCGCGCAGCCGGTAGAGGCGCGAGTCGCCGATATGGCCGACCGTCATGCGATTGTCGAAGAACAGTGCCACTACGAGGGTGGTGCCCATGCCCGCATATTGCGGCTGGCTCTTGGCGGTCTGGTAAATCGCGGCGTTTGCCTTGGCTGAATTCTCGCGCACGAATTTCTCGGCGAGCGTTTCGCCCGTGCTATCGATCGCGTGCGGCTCGTGGTTTTCGAGCGCCTGCTTCATTTCCGTGCTGAGCATGGCGACCGCGATGCCGCTGGCGACCTCGCCGGCGTTGTAGCCGCCCATGCCGTCAGCCAGCACCGCGAGGCCGATTTCAGCGTCGGTGCCGATGCTGTCTTCGTTATGCGAGCGCACCATGCCCGGATCGGTGGCGGTGACGACTTCGAGTGCGGTGCCGAGATTGACTATCATGATCGTTAGATTCCGATGTCGACGACGTCGGATTTCACCGCCGCGTCGCCGCCTTCCGCCATGCACGCCCTGATCACCTGCGCGAATTCATCGCCAGTCTGGTAGCGGTCTTCGGGCTGCTTGGCGAGTGCCTTGTTGATGATTTCAACCAGACACGGCAGCAGCGCCGGGTTGCGCGTCAGAATATCGACGTGCGGTTCGTTGGCGATTTTGAACATCAGTTGCGCCATCGAATCGCCCTGAAACGGCAGATAGCCGCAGGTCATCTGGTAGAGAGTCACACCGAGTGAGAACAAATCCGAACTGCCCTGGATTTTCTTGCCCGACAGCTGCTCGGGCGACATGTAGCTCGGCGTGCCGAGGACCATGCCGGTCTTGGTCTTGGATGAATCCGTGATGCGCGCGATGCCGAAGTCGGTGACTTTGACAGTATCGCTCTCGAGCTCGTACATGATGTTCGCGGGCTTGATGTCGCGGTGCACGACGTTGTTGGTGTGGGCGTACGACAACGCCTCGGCGACCCGTGCGATGATGCTCATGACCTTCGGCAACGGCAGCAGAACGTCCGGCTTGATGAACGGCGTAAGATCCTTGCCCTTCAGGAATTCCATGGCGATGTAGGCGAGATCGTGCTCTTCACCGGCATCGAATATCGTCACGATATGCGGGTGATTGAGGCGGCCGGCAGTCTCCGCTTCGCGGAAGAAACGGTCTTTTACGTCCTGCAGTTCGTCGGCATCAAACTCCTGCGACAACGCCATGGTCTTGATCGCCACCACGCGCCCGATTTTCGGGTCCTTGCCGAGATAAACCACGCCCATCGCGCCCTTGCCGAGTTCTTTCTCGACCTGGTAGCGGCCCAGCATCGGCTTCTCGACGCCGCCGCCCGGCAGGATCACGGTGCCGCCAGGATGTCCGCCGGCGCCGCCGAGTATGACCGTCTCGGACATCGCTTTGGCGCGCCCAACGCGCTCCGCGATGTCCTTGAACTTCGGGTTTTTCTCGGCGATATATTTGAACGCGTTTTCCGCCTTGTTGAACTGGCGCTTGCGCTCGTAGTCAAGTGCAAGGTTGTATATCAGATCGAGCACGGAATCGTCAGCCGGCAGCTTGCGGAAATAGTCGAACGCCATATCGAGCTGACCCTGCCCCTGGTAGCCGAGACCCAGCATGCGGTGGCTTTGGGCAAGATCAACATCCGAGCGCGCCTTGCTGCTTTCGGTAACAAGAAAACGTTTGGTGGTCAGCGCGAGATGGCCTATCAGGAGCAGCGTCACCGCCGCCATCAGCTGGATCCACATCAGTTGCGTTCCCATCAGCACGAAATGCGCAACCAGCAGGATGACGAACAACGATGCCGTGCAAATCGCCCCCATCCCCGCCTTCAACCGCGGCAGCAGCGCGATCAGGTAGGCCGCCACCAGCAGGAACACCAGCTTCTCAACCCATATGCCCCACGTCGGTGCGATGAAAAAATCTTCCTTCATGATGCTCGACACCGAATGCGCGAGGGTCTCCACCGGCGCCATGCGCGGCGCGACCGGCGTCACCTGAGAAATGCCGAGCCCGGTGGCGGTGGCGCCGATCAATACAATCTTGTCCTGGTACTTGGACGCCGGAATCTTGCCGGTGTAGACGTCGAAGAATGAATCGATCGGGAACGCGCGCTTGTCGCCGGAGTCGCTGTAAAAAAACGTATACATCCGCAGTTCGGGGTCGGTGCGTACGCGCAGCTTGCCGATGCGCACGTCTTCGCCCGGCTTGGCCTGGATGTCGGTAACCTGCAGGTTCAGATACTTCGCCACCAGCATCAGCGACAGCGACGGGAAAAACCGGTCGTAATAGCGCACGATCAGGGGCTCGGTGCGCGTTGCGCCATCAACATCCTGCTGCGCGTTCAGGTGGCCTATGCCTACTGCGCTGGCGGTCAGTTCAGGGATCGGGTATGCGGGATTGATGCCGGGCGGCGGCAGGACATCGGCGTTCTTGTCCTTGATGAGTATCCCGTTCGCCGCGATATTGTCCGGCAGCGGCTTGTCGGGATTGCCCTGCGGCTCAAAGGGAAACTGCTGGAACACCATCGGCAGCAGCACGTTGTTCGCCTTCTTGAAACTCTCGGCCAGCCGCTGGTCGGTATTGAGGGCGCCGGACGCTTCCGCGAGCAGGGCCTCGAGCTTCTCGGCGTCGGGATCGTGGGAACCCTTGAACTTCGACGCGCCATACACCTCGTTCAACTTGTTGATGTACGCGAGCCCCGCATCAACCTGGGGTTCGAAAAAAAATGCCGTATAGCCTATCGTCTTCGCGCTGGCGTTGGCGTTGGACAGAATGTCGGTCATTTTGGCGTGCACGTCGCGCGGCCACGGCCAGCGACCGATGTTCGCAATGCTCTGATCGTCGATCGCGATGACCGCAATGCGATCGGAAGGCGCGCGCGACGCCGACCTCACCCCGAGGTCGTACGCTTTGCGCTCCAGGCTCTGGATCAGGTCGCCGCCGGATGCGATGAACAGCACCAGCGTAACCACCAATCCGAGAAACCAATCCGACTTCCAAAAGGACAAGTTTTTCATCCCAATTCCTATTTTTTATATTTTTATTCTAATGGGTTAACGACGAAGACTGAATCAGTTTACGGTATTTGCTGACAAGTATATGATTTTTTTCATAAGTGTGCCAAAACCCGCGATAACCCCCCTGATTCCACCCTTGCGATAAAGCACATTTTGCTTGCCCAAAGCGTAGTTACACAAGCAATGCCTGTGCCGGGGATAAGCCCGGCATCCGTTCTAACGTTAGTAAGCACTTGCAACAATGCCCTCGACAGGGCAAGTACCAACAAAAAGGCCACCGCTTGGGTGGCCTTTTCACGCAACAAATTTGAGCTGGCTTCAGCTGCCAAGCATGCTTCCCGCCTGCAGCCCGCCCGTCTGCGCAACCTCGCCGCCCGCCAGCTTCTTGCCGTCCTCGAAACGCGCCTTGAGCACCTCGACCATGCCGCCTTGGGCGGTGACCTTGAAGCTTTGCGCCGTCACGTCGGTGATCTCGCCTAGCTTGCCGGCAACGTCCGCAAAGCGCCGGAAGACCAGCTTGCGGGCGTCAAATATATGTAACTTTTTGCCGTTGTGCGTCGTCCATGCGCCCGGCGCGGGATTGCAGCCGCGTATCAGGTTGTAGACGTGGTCGATGGGCTTGGCCCAGTCTATTTTCGCCTCGGCACCGCGGCACCAGCCTTCGTAACTCGCCTGCGCCTCGTCCTGCACGATTTCCTGGTGCTTGCCGGCGACGACCAGATCCGCCGCTTCCACCATTGCGCTCACGCCCTGCGGGAACAAGCGGTCGAAATACACCGTGCCCAGAGTATCGTCCGCGCTGACCGGCGTCTTTTTCTGCAGGACGACGGCGCCCTCGTCGAGACCGTCCGACGGACGAAATATAGTCAATCCTGTCTCGGTTTCGCCTTTAATGATCGGCCAGTTGATCGAACTGGGGCCGCGGAACTTGGGCAGCAACGAGGGGTGGTACTGGATGGTGCCGTGGCGCGGAATATTGACGAATTCCTGCGGCGCAAATTGCAGCACGAAGGCCATGATGCCGATTTCGACGTCGGCCTCTTTCATCGCCTGCGCCGCTTCGGGTGCGCGCAGCGATTTGAACTGGTGGACCGTGATGCCTTTTTCCTGCGCCGCCACGCGCAATACGTCGGGCCGCGCGCCTTCCTTCTCGGGCGCGCAAAACACGGCTGCAACCGTGTCGCCGCGCGCGAGAAATGCCTCCAATACTGCTTTTCCGAAGTCCTGCTGTCCGATGATCGCGATTTTCATGGTGCCTCCGTTATTTCGTTTTCGGCGGCATCGAAAAAGCGCCGGCCTGTTTTTTGATCGCAATCTCGGCATCGCTCAGACCGAGCACCTCTTTGAGAATCTCGTCGGTGTGCTCGCCGAGCGTCGGTGAGCGTTTGATCACCGCGGGCGACGCCGACAACTTGATCGGCATGCCGACATTGAACCACTTGCCGCGCTGGGGATGGTCGAGTTCGACCCACATGTCGCGGCCACGCACGTGCTCGTCATTGGCGAGGTCGGTGGTGCTCATGATCGGGCCGCAGGGCACATCCAGTGGATTCAGGATCGCCATCAGTTCGCGCTTGGTGTAATTCTCAGCGAACTTGTTGATCAGCGTCCACATCAGCTGCTGGTTCTTGCGCCGCTCGCTGATGGTGGCAAGCTGCGGATTTGCCGCCATGTCGGGCATGCCGACGTCCGGGCCGATACGCTTCGCGAGGCCGTCCCAGACGGCTTCCTGCACCACGACGTAGAGCCAGTCATTGGGGCCGTGCGGCTTGCAGTGGATGGCGTTGCCAAGCTGCCCGCCACCAGAGTCATTACCGGCGCGCGGCACGTCGCCCATATTCTGATAAGTCGGCACCGAATACTCGGACAGCCCGCCGTGGTTGAGCCGCTGGTGGTCGCGGAACTTGACGCGGCACAGGTTCATCACACCGTCCATCATTGCCACTTCGACGTACTGCCCCTGTCCCGTTTTTTCCGCCTGCCGCAACGCCGCGAGCAGGCCGATCGCGAGATGCAGGCCGGTGCCCGAGTCCCCGATTTGCGCGCCGGTGACAAACGGCGGGCCATCCGGAACGCCGGTGGTGCTCATCGCGCCGCCCATCGCCTGCGCCACGTTTTCGTAAGCCTTGAAATCGGAATACGGGCCGGTGGAGCCGAAACCCTTGATCGATCCCATCACGATCTTCGGGTTGATCTCGTGGATCTTTTCCCACGTGAAACCGAAGCGGTCGAGCACGCCGGGACCGAAGTTTTCCATGATGATGTCGCATTTCTTCAGCAGATCGACGAACACCTGCTTGCCTTCGGCGCTTTTCATGTTCACGGTGATCGAGCGCTTGTTGCAGTTCAACATCGTGAAGTAAAGGCTGTCGGCCTTGGGCACGTCGCGCAACTGGCCGCGCGTCGCGTCGCCGACCGGGTTCTCGAACTTGATGACGTCGGCGCCCATCCACGCGAGCAGCTGCGAGCAGGTTGGCCCAGCCTGGACATGCGTCATATCCAGAATTCGAACACCTTTCAATGCTTCCATTAGATCCTCACTCGTTATCGTTTCTCGCCGCGAGATAAGCGGCAGCAAGTCCGCTCATCTCGCGGCAGCTTGAGCGGCGCGCTTCTCGCGTCCGCTCGAAGCGCTATTTCTTTTTAGCGCTTTGCGGGTTCAGGCTCGTGATGCGGCCGCTTTCGGTGCCAGCCGCTTCGTCGATCACGGCATTGATCAGCGTGGGCTTCTTCGAGCGCACGGCTTCTTCCATCGCCTTGCGCAGCTCGGCAGGCGTCGTGACATGCGCGCCGACGCCGCCGAACGCTTCAATTATTTTGTCGTAGCGCGCGCCCTTGACGAACACGGTGGGCGCCACGTCGGGACCGCCCGCCGGGTTGACGTCGGTGCCTTTATAGACGCCGTTGTTGTTCATAATCACGATGCAGACCGGCAGGTTGTAGCGGCAGATGGTCTCGACTTCCATGCCGGAGAAACCGAACGCGCTGTCGCCTTCGATCGCGATTACCTGCTGCTTGGTCACCACGGCGGCCGCCACGCAATAGCCCATGCCGACGCCCATGATGCCCCAGGTGCCGACATCGATGCGCTTGCGCGGCTTGTACATGTCGACGATGCTGCGCGTGAAATCGAGCGCGTTTGCACCCTCGTTGACGAGCATCGCGTCCGGATTTGCTTTGACGATGTCGCGCACCACGTTCAGCGCGCTGTGGAAGTTCATCGGCGACGGGTCCTTGGCCAGCGTCTCGGCCATCTTCGCGATATTGGTCGTCTTCTTCTCGTTGATCGCGTTCAGCCAGTCGGCCGGCGGCTTAGTCCAGCCCGACCCCATGCCGGCCAGCAGCGCCGACACGCAGGACCGGATGTCTCCCACCACCGGCGCGTCGATGCGCACGTTGCTGTCGGCTTCCTGCGGCGAGATGTCGATCTGCACGAACTTCTGGCCACCCCAGTCCTTGTGGCCCTTGCCGCCCCAGGTTTTGCCCTTGCCATGCGACAGTAACCAGTTGAGGCGCGCGCCAATGAGCATCACCACATCGGCCCCCGGCAGAACGAAGGAGCGCGCGGCGGACGCGGACTGCTCGTGCGTGTCCGGCAGCAGGCCCTTCGCCATCGACATCGAGAGGTACGGAATGCCGGTTTGCTCCACCAACGCCTTGATATCGGCATCGGCTTGCGCGTAGGCGGCGCCCTTGCCGAGGATGATCAGCGGCTTCTTCGCGCCTTTCAGCAAGTCGAGCGCGCGCTTGACTGCGTCGGGTGCGGGAATCTGCTGCGGCGCCGGATCGACGACCTTGATGAGCGTTTTCCTGCCGAGTTCGGCGCCGATACTCTGCGCGAACAGTTTCGCCGGCAGGTCGAGGTAGACGCCGCCCGGACGCCCCGACACCGCGGCGCGGATGGCGCGCGCGAGGCCGACGCCGATGTCCTCCGCGTGCAGCACGCGAAACGCGGCCTTGGCGACCGGCTTGGCAATGGCCAGCTGATCCATTTCTTCGTAGTCGCCCTGCTGCAGGTCGACGATCTCGCGCTCGCTCGAGCCGCTGATGAGTATCATCGGAAAGCAGTTGACGGTGGCGTGGGCCAGCGCGTTCAACCCGTTGAGAAAGCCCGGGGCCGACACCGTCAGGCAGATCCCAGGTTTCTGCGTGAGAAAGCCGGCAATCGACGCGGCATAGCCGGCGTTCTGCTCATGACGGAACGACAGCATGCGCAGGCCCGCGGCCTGTGCTTTGCGAGTGAGGTCGGTGATCGGGATGCCGGGCAGACCGAAAATCGTGTCGATGCCGTTCAACTTGAGGGCATCGATGAGCAGGTTAAAACCGTCGGTCATTTCCTGTCCGGTGGCAGCGCCCTTGTCTTTGCTGTCGGTGACCGTATCCATCGAAATCTCCTTGGTGGGTGGCTACTGCTGCGCCCGAAAATTATGTTTTTTTGAGGGGTTTCAAATATATGCAGTCGCCAACCCGGCAGCCTTGACCACGGTCAATATTTACCGTTTTGGTATACTTCCGCGCTCGCCGGCAATCATGCCGCGGCTCACAGGCCCTCACGTAGCGCACCGCCCTATGACCGCCCTTGCCCGCCATCCCGAAGCTAAAATCGTGCGCCTTCAATTGCGCCAGAACTTCGTGCTGCGCGCGATCACGCGCGAGCAGTGGGAAGCACTCGAGCCGCTGCTGGAGATTACCGATTACGCAAAGGGCGCGCAGCTGGAAAGCCAGGGCGACTCTTCGATGCAGCAGTATTTCATCCTCGACGGCATCCTGAAGCGTGTCGTCTCGACGCCGGCCGGCAAGGAAATGATCCTGCGTTTTGCCGCTGAAACCGAGATCGACACCAGCTACGCGGCGTGGCGCCTGAAGACGCCGATCCCGTACTCCATCCGCGCGGTAACGCGCGCGCGCACCGCGCGGTTGTCGATGGAAGACTGGAGCGCGTTCATGGAACGGCACGCGGCCATCAAGAGCGGATTCGAATTCGAAGTCATGAAACTGATGAGCGAAGTGATGGCGCATACCATCACTCTGCATCTGCTCGACGCGCCCGGCCGCGTGGCGCGCTTCATGCGCAAGCACGCGGCGCTGGTCGAGCGCCTGCCGAAGAAAGAACTCGCGGCTTACCTGAATCTGTCGCCGGAAACCCTTTCCCGCCTGAAAAAACGCGGCAAGATATAAGCGTTTTTCCGCGCTATGACCAAGGTCATAGGCCGTTGCCGCGAGCGCTCATCGCCGCGGCACACTCGCAACTTCGTTCCACTGCCCCGCCGACCTTACCCGCGACCTAGGCCTTCGAGCGTATTCCGCTTGCCCGCGCTGCCGTCAACAATGACTACACGCAAACGACGGACGTTTTTCCAACATCAGCGCGAATGGGAGGCAGCATGGAACAGGTCGACCAATACGCAATACACGATTCCCGTCTGCCCCGGCAGACAGCACTCGTCGGCAACGCGCTTTTATACATAGCGCAACGGGTGCTGGCGGTCCTGGCGGCGCTCGCGTTCACCTACGGACTGCTGGCGGCCGAAGTCGAACTCGCAAAACTCGAAATGATTACCGTACCGGCCGCGCGCTAGCGGCGCAGGCCGTCCGCAGCAAATTGCCGCGCGCGCAGCGGTTTCAATACCAGCAAGGCCAGTAACGACGCCACCACGTTCATCGCCGCCGCGCCGTAAAAAAGCGCGTGCCAGCTCCCGGTCGGCGGCAATACCGCGATTGCCGCCAGCACCAGCAGCGTCGCCATGCCTTTTGCGGTGAACAGCAAACCGGCATGGGTGGCCGCATAGCGGGTGCCGAACGAATCGGCGCAGGCGACCGGAAACAGGCTGTAGATTTCGCCCCACGCAAAAAAGATGAGCCCGGTTAGCAGCACGAACAGCAGCGGGTCATGGCCAAGCTGCGGTAGCGCAACGATGGCGGCCGCTTCGATGGCGAACGCGATGCCCATCGCATGCTCGCGGCCGATGCGGTCCGACACCCAGCCGAAAAACGGCCGCGTGAGACCGCTGAACACGCGATCGATCGCCAGCGCAAACGTCAGTGCGGGCAACGTGAGGGCGAGGATGGACGCCGGCTCGTTCGCCACTTTGTATTCCTTGGCGATCGGCGCAAGCTGCATGATCGCCATCAGGCCGGCCGCCGCGACCAGAAAAAACATCAGGTACATCACCCAGAACACCGGCGCCTTTAATACTTCGAGCGGACGGTAATCGCGCGAACTTTGGAGTGCGCGAACAATGTCCGATTTGATTTCACCGGCAGCGGGCTGCCTGATGCCCCACGCCGCCAGACACACGATCAGGCCCTGGCCGAGGCCGAAGTACAAAAACGCATTTTCATAGCCTTGTGACTGTATGACTGCGTGCATGGGTAAGACAGTCGCCGCCGAGATGGTGCCGAAGCCGGCCGCAGTCAAGCCGACAGCCAGGCCGCGCTGAGACGAAAACCACTTGAGTGCGTTGCCTATGCAGGCGCTGTAAACCGCGCCGGCGCCGATGCCGCCCAACGCGGCGCTGACATAAAGAACCATTAACGAATCGGCATAAGCGTTGAGGCTCCAGGAAATTCCGACCATTAAGCCGCCGGCCGTCACCACCGGCCGCGCGCCGAAGCGGTCGGCAAGATAGCCTTCGAGCGGCATAAGCCAGGTCTCGCTCAGCACGAAGATCGTGAACGCGAGCTGGATGGCGGCCCGGCCCCACTGGAATTTCGCGTCGAGCGGGTTGATGAACAGCGACCAGCCGTACTGCAGGTTGGCCACCATCACCATGCACACGATGCCGAGAGCGAGCTGCAGCCAATGATGGTTGGAGCCTGGTGCGCCGCGTTGTGGATGTTCCCCCATTACCACCCCAGCTCGTTAGGACTTGCCAAGGCCCGCGCCGTGCGTACATCGGGACGCAGCCAGACCGTGCAAGCTTATTCTAAGCCTGCCGGTGTTTGTATGGGTGCCGCGGCGAAAACCGCGGGAAGTGCTAGGCCGCGCGCAGCCGCGCCAGCAGCTTCGACAGCAGGGGCCAGAACAGCATCAGCAGCGACAACGCCGTGATGCCGCCGACCAGCCAGTTCGAGAAGAATACGCTCATCTCGCCCTGCGATATGAGCATCGACTGGCGGAACGAGTCTTCGGCGCGGTCGCCGAGCACCAGCGCCAACACCAGCGGCGCCAGCGGGTAATCGAGTTTCTTGAACACATAGCCGATGACGCCAAAGAGCAGCATGAACCAGATATCGAGCATCGCGTTGTGCACGGTGTAGGCGCCGATGGCGCAGATCACGATGATCACCGGCGCGATGATAGAGAACGGAATGCGCAGAATCGCCGCAAACAGCGGCACGCAGGTAAGCACGATGATGAGCCCGGCAAGATTGCCGAGGTACATGCTGGCGATGAGCCCCCACACGAAGTCTTTCTGCTCGACGAACAGCAACGGCCCCGGCTGCAGGCCCCAGATCAGCAAGCCGCCCAGCAGCACGGCGGCAGTCGGCGAGCCCGGTATGCCAAGCGCCAGCATCGGCAGTAGCGCGCTGGTGCCCGCCGCATGCGCGGCTGTCTCGGGCGCGATCACGCCTTCGATCTGCCCGGTGCCGAACTTTTCGCCGTTCTTCGACATACGCTTGGCCACGCCGTAACTCATGAACGACGCAGGCGTGGCCCCGCCGGGCGTAATACCCATCCAGCAGCCGATCAGGCAGCTCCTGATAGAGGTCATCCAGTAGCGCGGCAGTTTTTTCCAGGTTTCGAGCACGATCTTGGGATCGATCTTGGCGCTCTTGCCGGTGAACTTCAGGCCCTCTTCCAT
>CAMBSS010000014.1 GCA_945870465.1 Bordetella parapertussis
TATTGACTATGCTCGCCACCGACCCCGCGAACGAGGCGGGACTGTTGGGAACGTTGCGCGCACGCTCGAACGAAAACACCACGTCATCTGCGGTGAAATCGCTGCCGTCGTGAAACTTCACCTTGTCGCGCAATTTCACTTCCCACGTCGTCGGATCGATCGCACGCCACGACACCGCGAGCGCGGGATGCAACTGGTTGTTCGCGTCGTTCATCACGAGCCGCTCGAACATCTGCCCGGACGTGCTGTAGTTGGTGCCGCTGCGCGAGAACAGCGGATCGAGCGACGACTGCTCGGTGGCGCGCCCGATGACGAGATCGGCGGCCGCCGCGCAGGAAAAAACGGCCGCAAGCAGCAGCGAAAAGCAGAAATGTATGGCGCGCATGCGGACCTCCCCGGGTTACAGCAGTTTCAGCGCCTTCAACGGCACTATCGGCAACACGACATGCGATGCGCGCTTGCGGTCGACGAACACTGTGTTGGTCGCAACGCGCCTGGTCTGCGCGCGGCCTTCGGGTTCGCCGGTGTTCGAATTGACGTCGTAGCGCGGAAAGTTGGAGGACGAAATATCGAGCCGGATGCGGTGCCCGGCCTTGAAGAGGTTGCAGGTCGCAAACGGCTCTATGGTGATTTCGTACGTCTTGCCCGGCTTCATCAACGTCGGCTTTTCCCATGAGGCCCGGTAACGGCAGCGCAGAATGCCGTCGCACAGGTTCATCGCGAAGCCGCGCGGGTAATCCACGTTCGGTGGATGCACGTCGATCAATTTGGCGGTGAAATCGGTATCGATGCAATTCGAAGCGATGTGCAGATGCACGACGATAGGGCCGATCACTGCGACGTCTTCCGCGAGCGGCGCAGTCTCGAACACCAGCACGTCATGGCGCGCGGCAAGCGGCAGGCCCGGATGGCGCACGCCGAAAAAGCGCGCATCTTCGCGCTGGTTGAACGCCCCGCCGACGAACACCGGCGCGCCCGAAGTCAGCGGTCCGCCCATCGTCGGCACCGGGTTTGCGGGATCGTAATCGTAAGCCAGCGGCGCGGCGTTCGTTGCCGGCTTGGCCGGCGTCAATTGCCCGTCCGCGTGCAGATAGTAATTGGTGTATTTCGTCTGCGGCAGCGGCCAGTCGTCGCCGGCAATCCAGCGCCCGCCGTGATCGAGCCGCCCGTCGACATTGCTGCGGCCGGAACCGCCGCCCATCAGGAACAGCCGTACCGCGGGTTCCTTGTCCACGCCGTTGGCAACACCCCTGACCCAGTGATCGAACCAGCGCAGGCGGAATTCGCGCCAGTGCTGCGCGAGATTGTTGTCTATGGTCGCCGCCGCGCCGAAATCGACGTCGCCCGAAAAAGTCTTGGCGCGATCGCCGTGCGTCCATGGCCCCATGATGAGGCGCACGGGGCCGCGCTTAAGTTTTTTGAGCGCAACGTAATTGTCCGTCGCGGTGCGTATATAGGCGTCGTACCAGCTCGACATGTGGATCTGCGGCACGTCGGCGAATTTTTTGTAAAAGCCTTCGGCATAAATGCCGAGCTGCTTCCAGTAGCCGTCGAACGCGCCGTGCGTCCACTGCTCGAACAGGTAATCCTCGTACTCGGGCACCCAGCGCACCGGCGAATGGCCGGGCTTCCACGGCATGACCTTGAACCACTCGATGAGATTTTCCGCTTCGAGGGCCGCGCGCACCGCGGGGTCGGCTTTGGCGAGGGGACTTTCCTTCGCCTGGTTGAATGCCCACGTCACCTGTTTCATTTCAAACGCGCCGCCGCTGCGTATGCCGGACAGGTAAGCGTTGGAAAACGCTCCCGAATCGATCACCATCGCGGCCAACCCCGGCGGGTTCAGGCAGGCGAGCGAACCTTGCGTATGCGCCGCGTATGAAAGCCCCATGGTCGCGACTTTGCAGTTACACCATGGCTGCGCCATCAGCCACGCCATGGTGTCGAAGCCGTCCTCGCCATCGCTCAGATATTTGACGAACTCGCCTTCGGACGCATAGCGGCCGCGGCAATCCTGGTAGACGACGACGTAACCCTGGCGCACGAACCATGCGGCGACTTCCGGACGCGGACGCGAGACCGTCATACCGACATCGATCTCGGAGCGCGAGACCTGCGCCTTGCCGTACGGCGTGCGCTCGAGGATGACCGGAAATTTGCCGGCGGCCGCCATACCTTTGCTCGCGGGGCGGTAAACGTCGGTGGCGAGCCTGACGCCGTCGCGCATGGCGACCATGACGTCGCGCGCAACGACAAAATCATATTCAACCTCTGAAGGCGCCGCGGATTGGGGGATAAGTTTGGCCATATGCGATGGGTGTGCGTTTAAACCTTGAGCGTAGCGCGGAAAAATACCGCGATGCGCGTGCCGCCCGCGTGTATATCGAGTTGCAAGTCCATCAGCGTCAACCTTTATTGTTGATCTGACTTTTGCATCCTGGATCAACTGGACTTCCCGGACTTTAGCTTACACCTATTATGAAACTTGATTGACTCCCGGCAACTAACGGGCGTTTCGCAGTTCTTGTATCGACCGCACCAAATGCCCATCTGCGTGACGAAGCGCACGCGTTACCGGGCGGGTGGAACCGAAAGTAGGTATATATGCCGAATGCTTTCCCGCGCCGCCCACAACGATAACGATATAGTCCTCCGGACGTTGCACCATCGGGACGAGGGCGTCCAGCGGTGCATTCGCGTAACGAAGGGGAAACTTCAAGCGCAGGCGGCGTTCGACATTTTCCGTGGAAAATTTCGACAAGGGTATTTGTGCATGTTCGTATAAATAGGCCTTGACGTCGTCCTTTGTATAGCCGCCCCCGGCTATGGTCGCCGCATGCTCCGGGCAGAACGCGACGACCGGACGCGATGCATGATGGGCATTATTACAACCAGTAGTGGCGACGGTCCCGGCCATGGTCTTCAGTACTCCCTCCGCAGTTGTGCTTTCGTGATCGTTCACATTATGGGGACATTCTGCAGCAACCACGGTCACCGTAGTGACTTCGAGAGTATGTCCTTCATCGAGGCACAATGGTTGCCACGGGCTTTGTTGTTCGTTTTCCGCTATGCAATAAGTATATTTTGCCGGCGAACCATAGGTGTCCATGTCACCGGCTCCCGGATTTGCGCCGCCGATGTTGACCAGGGCAAAGCGAATTGCGCGCCCTATGCTCGCGTTACTTCTGTTGCCTGGTCCGAAAGCGCCATGGCCTGAATTAATTTTCAGCTCTCGCGCTATCGGCCCGTTCACAATTATGAGCGGCGCGCACGGATGCGTCGTTGTCTGGATGCCGTAAAGGTTGAAGGTCTGCTCTGCCATCGCTTCCAGAGCCAGAATGAGCAGCGGAAAATACTCTGGCTTGCAACCCGCCATTACCGCATTGGCGGCCAGCAGCATCGGGGTTGCGTCGCCGTAACGCGGGGGTATCGCTATTACCGGTTTGTCGCGCTCCCTGTCACAAAACATGAGCATGCGTTCGACACGCTCAGGTGTGGGCGGAATAATCGGCAACCCATCGCACCAACCGCGCACGGCGCAAAACTCGTAGGCCTCCTCGATATCGTCAGGCCCATCGGTGTATGCCTGGAGGCCGCCGGGGATCCCTGAGTCTCTCATTGCGTTAGTTCCCGAACCAGAATAATAAGCTGACTCATTGCAACCTCGGCACGCGCCTTAACTTCGTCCTGCGTCGCCCCTCCGAGCGGATGCGGGATCACGATCAGAGGCAGATCAGGCACGCCAGCAATAGCTGCCTGGGCTTTTGCCAGCCGGACAAAAGGCTCCGAGCAAATGACCGCTGCTGCGACGCCTTTATGACGAAGCTGTGACATGTCGTGGACACTCCACGACGTGCAGGCCATCCCGGATTTTTGAGGCCAATCATTTTGCCCCCTTCGCTAACGGCGGTATCATTGCGCTTCGGACTGAGCACAAGTGGCCCGCGCGGATGTCTACGCTCTCATGGGAGATGCGGCTGAAACCGACGAACGTACGGATTTAATTGATTTAGTGACCGGCATCTCTGGCTGACAGTCAAGGGGGCGGCCACATACGGGGACACCAGCAAATGGAAAATTCATTGAGCAATGCGGATATCGGCGTCAGCATGAACGGACACGTTGCGACGGTCGAACTGCAAAGACCGCCCAACAACTTTCTGGACGTCGATCTGATCGCCAGCCTCGCCGCAGTGCTGGAGGCTCTCGACGAGGACATCGAATGTCGCAGCATCGTGCTGGCGGCTGCCGGGAAGCACTTCTGCGCCGGCGCGAACCTGAAAAAACGCATCGAAGACGAAGCGGCGGGCAAACCCACCGCGCGGCCGCGGCATCTTTACCATGAGGCACAGCGTCTGGTGCAGACGCGCAAGCCTATTGTCGCAGCGGTTCACGGCAGCGCGATCGGCGCCGGCCTGGGACTAGCGCTGGTCGCCGATTTCCGCGTAACGTGCAAGGAAGCGAGGCTTGCCGCCAATTTCGCCGCCCTCGGCTATCACCCCGGTTTTGGGATGACGGTCACACTGCCGCGGCTAGTCGGCCACCAAACGGCCAAATGGCTGTTCCTGACCGGGCGCCGCGTGCCGGGTGACGAAGCGGTCGCGATGGGGCTCGCGGACCGCCTGGTCGAACAGGACAAGGTGCGCGAGACCGCGCAGTTGATGGCCGCGCAACTTGCGCAATCGGGGCCGCTCGCAGTCCAGGCGACGCGTGAAACGCTGAACAACGATCTCATTCCCGCGTTTCGGGCCGCGACCGAGCGCGAGGCCTTCCAGCAGCAAATGCTGCGCGAAACGAACGACTTCAAGGAAGGCGTGAAGGCAGGATTCGACCGCCGCGAGCCCAAATTTACCGGGACGTGACGGCCCTCGAATGCGCTGTCCGGCTGAATTCGCCGATTTCCTGAAATCGGTACATATCAAGTTCGACACGCTGATCGAAACCGCGAACACCCGCGTTGAATAGGGCCAGTGTCAGGGCAGATCGAACATCCGCGTGCTAAGGAAACACTGAACAAGTCCCCGATTGCTTTGTCATGGTATGGACAGCAAACGGGAGGACATGATCATGCAGCAAATGACACTGGCGGCAGCAAAAAGATTCGAGGTTCACGGTAGGGCGACGCGCAAGTCGGAATTTCTGGCGCGCATGAAAGCGCTGGTGCCGTAGAGCGAGTTCTGTGCGTTGATTGAACCGCATTCCCCAAAGGCGGGCAATGGCCGACCGCCGATTGGCATTGAACGAATGCTGCGTAGGTATCTGGTGGCCTATTGGTTTAATCTGGCCGACGAAGCTGGTCGCGTACGCCGGGGCCGCGTCGGTGCTATTCTAGAGTCGGCGTATCAGCGTACGTTGCGCGCGCGGTGTCGATGCAGCCACCTCGCGAGGAGAAGTTCCTGGACATGCTGTCGCCAAGTTGTGTGCGCACGCCTCGCATGACAGTTGCCGCTGTCACCGAATGCTGGATTGAAGCCTGCGGAATCGTTGTCATGTTCATGGCCGCGGCCGCCTGCTGGGCGCAAGCGCCGCAGGCTGCCGACCCGCGGGTACTTATCAACCGTCTCGATCCGGGTTACCGGCAATTCAACGCGGTCGGCGTGGTGTATCCGATTGCGCAGACCGACGGCATTCAGGTCATGAGCAAGTACCGCGGCACCGGCGCGATGATTTCACCCTGCCACGTGCTGACGAATTACCACGTTGCATTCGAAGCGAGCCGCAAGGAAGTCTTGTTCGAAGTCGGCCAGCGCCCCGCCACGGCCGCGGGCTTCGCATACAAAGCGGTCGGCCGCATTGTGGATGCCGGCGCCTTCTGGGCGGAGCGCGATACCGTCGACGACTGGGCGCTCGTCAAACTCATCGATCCGAAGACTAACCGGAGCAGCAAGCTGGGCGAACAGGTCGGCTACTTTGACTTTGTCGCGGCGCCACCCGCCGCAATCGTGGACAAGCAACTCATATCCGCGGGCTACCCGGGACAGTCCCCCGACCTCATGGCGCATGTCGGTTGCCGTCTCGCGCGAGTCGACCAGGACCGCCGCTGGCGCATGGCGTGTTCGATGACAGAAGGACAATCGGGCGGACCGGTTACGCTGCAGACTTCAGACCGTGGCGACATCCTTGTCGCCATCAATTCCGCCAAGCCTGAAGGTCGCAGCGGCCTGGTGACGGCGGACGAAATCCGCCTGAGCAACCTCAATTACGCGACACCTTTCTCGCGCGCCGCCGAAACGCGCATCCGGCGCAGCATGGAAGCCAACCGCTGCGACTGAGCAGAGTTACTGGAACTCATCTCAAAAATACAACACCGACAAGCAACCGCCGATACATTCTTTTTAATAGCCCCTTGAGGGGCACGCCGATTGGCGCCGATATAATTCCAGACCTTTTCCAGAATCAACGTCAAATCCCTCGAGTTTATCTGCGTTCATCTGCGTATATCGGCGGTTCCAAACTGTTTTTGAGACATCCAAATCAATGCTCCCACTCGCGCCAGCCGCCGAGCAGCGGAAAATATAATCCCAGCATGGTGTCAGGCTCGCCGAGCGCGGCGGCGTAGCGCGCGAGCTGCGCTTCATAGCGTATGCGCTCACGGTCGAGAAACGCGTCGACGGCGCTGCCTTCGTGGCTGCTGGTCTTGTAGTCCGCAATCCAGCGCTTGCCGTCGTCGTCGCGAAAAGTGCGGTCGATCACATAGCTGTGCAGGACGTTGCCGACCATGCGTCGCAGACGGTACTCGCTGCGCGCATCGGCGCGCGGGCCGAGCAGCCAGCGGCCGCGTTCGTCGTTCAGCGTCTGCACCAGAGCACGCACGACGCGCACGGTGGCTTCTGTGCAATCCGCCGGGCGTACGCCACGGCGCTCGAGTTCGCGCGCGAGCCGCGGTCGCAGCGTCTCTATGCGGGCAGGAGTCCAGCCTTCAAGCGCGTCGTCCGCGAGGCGCTGCAGCCAGCGGTGCACGACGGTGCCGACATGCCGCGCCGTTTCTCCCGCCCATGAAAATTCGATCACCTCGTTGTCCTGCGCGCTGGCGGCCGGCGCCTGCCATTGCGCGGCCGGCGGCAAATCCGGCAACACAAATCCTGGCGCAAAACGTTTGAAAGTCTGCGGCGGCACAGCAGTCGCAGCAGTGGCCGCGTGCGGCGCCTGTGCCGGACCCACGTGCGCCGACGCAATAGCCCAGACTTTGCTCAGCAAGGTCCGCTTCATCGGCGGCTTGGCCTCGCCGTGGTCGTCGCGCCTGATGCATCCGGTCAAATGCAGGCGCGAAGCGGCGCGCGTCGCCGCCACATAGAACAGGCGCCCGGCCTCGATGTCCTCGGCATCGCGTTCGAGACTGCGCACGTATTCATAGGCGGCATCTTTCGCCGCACCCGCCTCGCGTATCGGCGCGAGCAGGAGGGCCTTTTCCGCCAGCGACTTCCAGATGATGAGCGGCGGATCGCCGTGACGCTGCCGGCGATCGAGCCCCGGCATGATGACGGTGTCGAACTCCAGCCCCTTCGCCTTGTGCACGGTCATGATTTCGATTGCATCGTCACCGGCATTCATGTCCGGCAACGCATAAATTCCGGCGAGGCTCTCCGCCAACGCGCTGTGCGCGGCAAGATCGCCCGCATCGTCTTCGTCCGCCAGCACGTCGAGGAAAATTTCGGCGTCTTCGAGTTCGGTGGCATTGCTGCAGCACGCCGGCCCGCCGAGTGCCAGCCACACGCCTTCGACGCGATCGCGCAGATTGCCGCGCAGGCGATGCGCGCGGGCCGCATCGAGCACGCCGCGCACGCGTTCGAGCCGGCTGCGCGCGTCGTCATCGAGCAGTGCAATGCGCTCCGCATCGTTCATCGCTTCCCATAACGTGTTGCGAACGCCTTCGACGAGTGCGGCGAGCTGCACGGGCGACAATCCGCACCACGGCGCACGCAATACCGCGAGCCACGCCGCGCGATCAGCGGGATGCGCCAGCGCGCGCGTCAATGCGTATAAGTCCTGCACTACCTGCTTTTGACCCAGCCGCTCGATTTCGACCGCGCGATAGCGCACACCGGCCTGCTGCAGCGCCGGCACGATGTAATCGAGATGGCTGCGGTTGCGCACCAGTATGGCGATCGATCCATTCGCATCCGCGGCACGCGCCGCCCGCGCGATCTCGACCACGCGCTGCGCTTCGTCGGCGCGCTCGTCGAAAAGATGCCATTGCACGGCGTCGCCCGCGGTCGCGGCGTGATGCGCAACCGAGGGCGCGTACGGCACCGCGCCGGAAGTTTCATCCTCTTCGGCGGGCAGCACTTCAGGGAAAGTCGCGTTCACCCAATCGACGATGCCGGCCTCGGAACGGAAATTGGTCGCCAGGCGCAACGGGACCAGCGGCACGCTGGTGAGCCCTGCATGCCACGCTTGCAGGAACAGCCTGACTTCGGCCTCGCGAAATCGATAGATCGACTGCATCGGATCGCCGACCGCAAATACCGTGCGGCCGTCGTCGCCCGCCTGCCAGCCGGCGGTGAGGCACTTGAGCAATTCCCACTGGCTGATCGAAGTGTCCTGGAATTCGTCGACGAGTATGTGCTTGATGCGCACGTCGAGCGCCAGCAACAGATCGGTCGGCGCCTCGGGGTCGCCCAGCGCGCGCACCGCGCCCTGCGCGATTTCGGTGAAATCGGCCTGCCCGCGCTCGCCGAACACGACGGTCAGTTCGGCCACCGCGCGCGGCAGCAGTTCCAGCATCGCGCTCAGCGCTTCCCATTGCGTCTCCGTGTATGCCGCCGGCGGCAGTGCCTGCAGTGCAACGAGCGCAAGCCGCAACGGCTCGTTGCCATCGAGCGCCTGCGCGGTCTTGTTGCGCTTGCGCCATTCGCCTTTCTTGGTCAGCACTTCATTCGCGAAATCCTCGGACGCCGCCGGATGCAGTTCGCGCGCGCGCGCCAATAAACGTTCGCGCTCCGCTGCAAACACCGCTTCGAGTTCGGCGCGGCCCGGCGCGCCGCCGGTCTTGCGCACCCATTGGTCGCGGCGTTTAAGCATGTCGGCCATGAGGCCGCGCGCAATGTCGAGATTGTTGTCGAGGTGGGCGAGCAAACGTTCTGCCGGCGCATTCGGCGGTTCGAGTGCGAGCACGCGGCGCGCCGCATCAAAGTAGAGTTCGCGCGCGTCGTCGACGATGTCCGGCTGCGCGCCGAAACGCGCGAGTATCGGCATCTGGCGCGTAAGCGATGCGCACAACGCGTCTATGGTCTGCACGCGCAAGCGCGGAGCGATGTCCGCAATCCGTTCAGGCGTAAGCACGGAAGGCAGCCCCTGCAAAACCCGCCGCTTCATTTCTGCCGCGGCCTTGCGCGTAAAGGTAATGGCGAGAATTTCCTCCGGCCGTTCGACGGTGGCGAGCAACCGCAGATAGCGCTGCACCAGCAATTCAGTCTTGCCCGAGCCGGCGGGCGCCTGCACGATGAACGAGTGGCGCGGGTCGAGCGCATCTGCGCGCTCGCGCGCGTCGGCGATGCCGGCTTGCACGATGTCGCCCGCACTCATTCTTCTTCGTCCTCGTCGTCGGTTTCGTCTTCCATTGCCGCGATGCGCTCATGCACGCGGCACAACGGCTGCAGGTCGCAGTGGCGGCAGGTCTTGAGGCCGCGCTTGGGATCGACCGCGGCCGCGCCTTGCGCGAATTCGCCGCCGAGCGATTCCAGTTCGCGCCGCCATTGGTCGAGCAGCCCCGCCCACGATTCGGCATGCTTTGCTTTCGGCAGCACGTCCGCCTCGCGCGTGAAGCCCATGAAACGCATGCCGCCCGTCTTGATGCGCGCGAACGCAACCGCGGCAATGTCTTCCTGCGCCGCGATCGCATAGAGCGGAAGCTGCGGATCGTCCGGACGTTCGCCCAGCCATTCGTTAGGGGTTGCGCGTCCCGTTTTGTAATCGATCAACACGCCGCTGCCGTCGGGCAGGCGGTCCATGCGGTCGATACGTCCGGTATAAGTGAGTCCCGCGACTTTCAGCGTGCGGCGCTCCTCGCGCGCGACCACCTCGAATTCCCCGCGCGCGCCCTCCACCGCGAGCCATTCCCGCGCGAGGCGCGCCAGACGGCCGCACTCGAGTTCAGCCAACCGCCCGTCGAGCACACCAGCGCGCTGCGCGCGTACTTTCGCCACCGCAACCTTCGCCGCGTCGTCGATGACCGCGGCGAGTTCGCCGGGCGCCATCGCATCAAGGCGGGACTTGCTGCGCAACGTCTCCCACAATTGCGCCATCAACGCGTGCAACAAGTTGCCGCGATCGCGCGCGTCGAGTCCGTCTGTGGGTTCGGCTATGCCCTGCGCGCCCAGCCGGTGGCGCGCAAAAGCGCGAAACGGACAGGCAGCCTGGTCGGCGAGCACTCGCGTGCCGCCCCGCACTTCGAGCGCGGCATACCGCGGCGCGACGCCATCGACTACGCTTTCGAGTGCGCGCGCCGCGTGCAATACATCGCGGTAGTGCGGGTACTGCGGCAGATCGACATCGCCGGGCGCGACACCGGCAATCAGCGCGCTCGGCAGCAAATCGCGGTCTTTTTCGCGCAATGGATGCGACACCACGACTTCGTCAGCCGCATGCAGCCAGTCTTCTGTAATGCGCCGGTCGAGCACCAGCGCGGTATCGGCGCCGGCTTCGGGTATGCCCGCCTTTTTCTGCAGCGCGACCGGGATGAACGGATTGGGGCGCGCGGCCAGCGGCCACACGTCGTCAGTAAGCCCGCTCACCCACAAATGATCGAACTCGAGGCCCGCGGATTCGAGTATGCCGAGGATTTGCACCGGCGCCGTGCCGGATTCCGGCTGAAACAAGGTGTCGGCGCACAGCCGGCGCAAACGCCCCAGTGCCTGATGGCAGTTCATGCGCGGCACCACGCGTTCGAGTAGCGCGAATTCGCCGAGCACCTCGTACCACTTCACCCGGGTCTGGAATTCGGCTGAATCGAGCACGCGCTCGCCCGGAAAGCCCGCAGCTTCGAGCAATGCAGAAAAATGCCGCGCCCACGCGTGCGGCGACTGCATGCCGGCAAGGTTGCCGCTCGCGTAGTTGTACATGGCCTCGAACCGCTCGCGCAGCAGCGGACTGCCTTCGACCGCGCCGACGATTTTCACCAGCGTGACGCGTGCCGGCAACGTTTCACGCAAGTCCGCATCCAGCCGCGCGCGGCGCGCGAACTCGCGGTCCGCCCCCGCGACAAACGGCGAACGCATAAGCCTGCTCGCCAGCACAAAATCGACTTCGCCGGCGGCGATCGCGAGCAAGCCGAGCGCCGCATGCGCGAGCGGATAGGTGGTAAGCGGCACGCCGATCGAAATGTTGAACGGCAGCGGCAGCGCTTCGGCGCCCGGCAGGTTCCAGCCCGGCTGCATGACGCGCGCGAAAACACGCGCGACTTCCTGCCGGCGCAGTTCCAGGTCCGGCACGACGACCGCGATGCGCGGATAGTTGACCAACTGTTGCGGCGCCGACTGCGAATGCGCCGCTTCCAGCCGCGCGCGCGCCCATTGCGCAGCGGCCTCAAGCTCGTCGCGCGAAGAGGCGCGGGTGACACGGACGGCCGCCGCATCTTTTTTGCGCGGCCCGCACTGCGCGATTTCGACACCCACGGCACTGCAGGCAAGGAAAAACTCCGCGGTCTGCGGCGGCACGATGTCGAATGCGTAGGCAACGAGCAAACGCGGTTTGGCAAGCGCGGGGGAGTTGAGTGACTGCGCCACGCGGTCGGGCAAACGCGCGGCATCGACTTCGCGCGCGGTGCGCTTCGTATAGGTCTGCGCCCATTCTGTGAACGCGGCTGCGTCGTCGGTGCCGGGAAATTTGCCGAGCGCGCCCGCGATGCGCCATGCGTGTGCGATGCGCCACGCATCGCGGCACTGCGCCGCCGCGCGCGCTGGCGTCAGCAATTGCGCACTCCACAGACTGGCGTCGACGATTTCTTCCCACAGCGCCTGCTCCTGCGCCGGGGACAGCAAAGACGGGACGTCTTCCAGCCCGGAATAAACCGCGCTCTCCCACCAGCGCTCTACCAGAGTGCCGAACGGCAGTATGTCCGCCACCTCCCACGCCTGCAGACTGCTCGCCGCGCGTTCAGCGTCGAACTCACGCACGAGTTCCTGCGCCAGCCGGCGGTTGGGCGTAACAACGGTAACGCCGCCCTGCACGCCTTCAGCGAGGCGCGCAAAAACGTCGGCTTTGGTGAGTTGCGGGAAAGCGGCTTCGGCGGGCATCCGGCGCATGATAGCGCCGAACAGTCGCTACATCACGCCGTGGTGTGGATTACTCAGGCGACGTTCAGGACCTACTATTTCTCGAGAAGATGCTTCTTCTCTTTTACCTTTTCCCATTCAGCAGCGTCCGGCGGCCCGTCTTTCTTCTCGATGATAGCCGGCCAGACCTTGGAGAGTTCGGCGTTGAGAGCGGTAAACTCTTTCTGGCTGTCGGGCACGTCGTCTTCGGCGAAGATGGCTTCGACCGGGCACTCGGCGACGCACAGCGTGCAGTCGATGCATTCATCGGGATCGATGACGAGGAAATTCGGGCCTTCGCGAAAGCAATCCACCGGGCACACATCTACGCAGTCGGTGTATTTGCATTTGATACAGGTTTCGGTAACGACGTAAGTCATGGTAATCCTTGGCTAATCCAGCCAGTTCTTGCGCGAGGGGTCGACGCACACAATGAATGCCGCCCGCGACCGGTTGAAGGGCGCCATTTTAGCAGAAACAATCGCGCCGCCCTCGGCCGCCGGGGCTATGCTTCACAAACTTGCGGTTTTTGGTTAGCATACGCGCCATCTACCCCTCCCCGCCCGCGCGCATCACGGCGACATTCCCCGCACCCCAGCAGCAGGAGCACACAGCATGAGCGAACATATCCATCACGTGACCGACGACACTTTCGAACCGGAAGTGCTGCAAGCCGACAAGCCCGTGCTGGTCGATTACTGGGCCGAATGGTGCGGCCCCTGCAAAATGATAGCGCCGCTGCTCGACGACATCGCCAAGGACTACGCAGGCAAGTTGAAAGTCGCCAAACTGAACATCGACGAGAACCAGGCCACCCCCCCAAAATACGGCATCCGCGGCATCCCTACCCTGATGCTGTTCAAGAACGGCACTCTCGCGGCGACCAAGGTCGGCGCCCTCTCAAAATCCCAACTCATGGCGTTTATTGACAGCAATATCTGAACTGGTTAATCTAGGTTCAAATTATCCGGCAGCCTGACCCACTCGGGGGCATGCCGGAAGAGCGCAAACTGCGCTCCGCCCGCCCAACTTTCCCGCAGTCCCCGTAGCCGAGCCCCGCCCTCACTGTATCTATACCCTATGCATCTATCCGACCTGAAAAACCTCCACGTCACTGAACTCGTGGAGATGGCAATCACCAACGAGATCGAGGGCGCCAACCGCCTGCGCAAACAGGAGTTGATATTCGCGCTCCTGAAAAACCGCGCCAAGAAAGGCGAGGCGATATTCGGCGAGGGCACGCTGGAGGTGCTGCCTGACGGTTTCGGTTTCCTGCGCTCGCCCGACACCTCGTACCTCGCGGGCACCGACGACATTTACGTCAGCCCTTCGCAGATCCGGCGCTTCAACCTGCACACCGGCGATTCGATCAACGGCGAAATCCGCACGCCGAAAGAAGGCGAACGCTATTTCGCGCTGGTCAAGGTCGACAAGGTCAACGACGAGTCGCCCGAGAATTCGAAACACAAGATCCTGTTCGAGAACCTGACGCCGCTGTTCCCGAACGAGCGCTTCATCATGGAGCGCGACGTCAAGTCGGAAGAAAACCTCACCGGCCGCATCATCGACATCATCGCGCCCATCGGCAAAGGCCAGCGCGGCCTGTTGGTCTCCAGCCCGAAAAGCGGCAAGACTGTGATGATGCAGCACATCGCGCACTCGATCGCCGCCAACAATCCCGAGGTCTACCTCATCGTGCTGCTGATCGACGAGCGGCCGGAGGAAGTCACCGAAATGCAGCGCTCGGTCAAAGGCGAAGTCGTCGCCTCGACCTTCGACGAACCGGCCACGCGCCACGTACAGGTCGCCGAAATGGTGATTGAGAAGGCAAAACGCCTGATCGAGCACAAGAAGGATGTCGTAATTTTGCTCGATTCGATTACGCGTCTCGCGCGCGCCTATAACACCGTGGTGCCGGCGTCAGGCAAGGTGCTCACCGGCGGTGTCGATGCCAACGCGCTGCAGCGCCCGAAGCGCTTTTTCGGCGCCGCGCGCAACATCGAGGAAGGCGGCTCGCTCACCATCATCGCCACCGCGCTGATCGACACCGGCTCGCGTATGGACGACGTGATCTACGAAGAATTCAAGGGCACCGGCAACATGGAAATCCATCTCGACCGCCGCATGGCCGAGAAGCGGATCTACCCGGCGATCAACGTGAACCGTTCCGGCACGCGCCGCGAAGAACTGCTGTTGAAACCCGACATCCTGCAGAAAATCTGGGTGCTGCGTAAGCTGCTCTACCCGATGGACGAACTCGAAGCGACCGAATTCCTGGTCGATAAGCTGCGTTCCACCAAGAACAACGCTGATTTTTTCGACTCAATGCGCAGGGGTTAGTAGTAATTTCAAGTCCACACTTCGATATGCCTCTCTGGAACGAAAAAATCACGGCCCTGTTCCCGCAAGCGGGCCTGCGGCTAACGGGTCACAGGGCTACTTTTTCGACTCAATGCGCAGGGGTTAGCGTTAACGCGCAGACCGTGCTCCGATGAAATTCTTAGCCCTGCAGTTGGATCACCACCTGTAATCCGCCAGGATTTGCAGCCATGCTAGGCTTCCTGAAATCCCTGTCGCTGCTCCTGCTGCTGGCCTTGCTGGGCGGCTGCGCAGCCACGCCCGAAGCGTCACCCGAGAAAGACGCGGACGCCAAGCGCTTCGACCCGGCGCTACGAGGCGCGATCATTTACCTCTACCGCGGCGACCAGCGCGGCGGCATTGCTACCATCTGGATCAACGACCGGCTGGTGGGGCAAACGGTGCCTCGCTCCTACTTCCGGGTGGCGGTACGTCCCGGGCGCAACCGCATCGGCGTCGCCGGCAATGACATGGGGCGCATCGACGTCGACACCCGGGAAGAAGGTGTTTACTTCGTCGAAATGCAGGTGCTCGGCGAATCGGAATCAGACCACACCACGATTTTCCGCAGCGTGCCGGCGGACGCCGCCAAGCGGGTCATTACGCAATGTTGCACCCTGCTCGAAACCTGGCGGCCCGGCCAGTCGCGGACCGGCATACCCGGTTTATAACGCGGCTTGCCACACCCCGCTATTTAGCGGATAATCCGCGCCTTTCGCGCCTAACACGCGACACAAGGAGCATTCCGATGAAAGAAAAAATTCATCCTGAATACAAAGAGATAAGCGTTATCTGCAGTTGCGGCAGCTCGTTCAAAACGCGCTCGACCATGGCCAAGGACCTGAATATCGAAGTCTGTGCGGAATGCCATCCGTTCTACACGGGCAAGCAGAAGATCGTCGATACCGCGGGACGCGTCGAGAAATTCAAGCAGAAATACGCGCACAAGCCGACTTCCAAAGGCAAGTCAGCAACCACTGCGTAAGCGGTTTTCACGTCAATTAAAAAAAGCAGCTGCGGCTGCTTTTTTTATTTTTGAATCTGAATCTTGAACCGCAAAGGACGCGAAGGACGCAAAGGCACCCGACGAGAAACAATTTAAAAGTGGGGAAATTTCCCGACCGTCGTGGATCCTGAATCTATTGCGCTAAATTCTTGGCCCTTTTGCTTATTGCTCTTCCTTCGCGTCCTTAGCGGTGAATTGTTTTTGACCGGGGATTCACGCGCCGACGCCGAGCAGCGCCGCCACGCCCAGCACGGCAAACAGCAACGCTGCCACAGTGCGCACCAATCTGAACGGAATACGCCGCGAGGCAACGCTGCCGAGAAACACTACCGGCACGTTGGCTATCATCATGCCGAGCGTAGTGCCCAGCACGACCGCCACCAATGACTGGTACTTGGCGGCAAGCACGATGGTCGCAATCTGCGTTTTGTCGCCGATCTCCGCAATAAAAAACACCACGCACGTCAGCGCAAACAGCCCGTACCGCGTCGACTCTTTTACTTCGCCGTCGAATTTATCCGGCACCAGCGTCCACGCGGCAATCGCCAATAATGACACGCCGACGATCCAGCGCAGCATTGCGGGCGCCACGAGCGAACTCACCCACGCACCCAGGGCACCCGCCACGAAGTGGTTCGCGAGCGTTGCCACCAGGATGCCTGCAATTATCGGCAGAGGACGCTTATAGCGCGCCGCCAGCAACAAGGACAGCAGTTGCGTTTTGTCGCCGATTTCGGCGAGCGCAACCACCAGTGTCGAGGTCAAAAAAGCTTCCAAACGCAGCCCGCCGCGGAAAAGCCGCGATGATATCCGGGATTCGGCGACACCGCACAAAAAAATGCCCCGCGACTGCGGGGCATTTATCCGGAAAATTATGGCTATTTCTTTTTTGCGGCGGCCGCGGTTTTGGCCACCTGCTGGCTGTAAAGAAAAGTCGCCAGCGTCTGCTCGGCCACGCGGTGCCACAGGAACTCTTCGTCGCGGAATTTCTTCCACGGCTCGTAGATTTTTTTCCACGCCGGGTTCTTGATCGCCTCTTCTTCGTACAACTCGAACGAAACCTTGTAGGCGGCCTTCATGATTTCCGGCGAGTAGGCGTGCAGCTTGACGCCGTTTTTGACCAGGCGCTGCAGTGCCTGCGGATTCTTGAAATCATATTCGGCCATCATGTCGGTGTTGGCCTCGTAACATGCGGCCTCGAGCGCGGCCTGGTATTCCTTGGGCAGCTTTTCCCATTCCTTGATGTTCACGTAGAGCCCTTACATCGAGCACGCTTCCCACCAGCCCGGATAGTAGTAATGCGGCGCGATCTTGTAGAAACCGAGCTTCTCGTCATCGTACGGCCCCACCCATTCGGCGGCGTCTATGGTGCCGCGTTCGAGCGCCGGATAAATATCGCCGCCCGCGATCTGCTGCGGCACCGCGCCCAGCCGCGCCATCACCTCGCCGCCGAGACCCGCTATGCGCATTTTGACGCCCTTCAGGTCGGCGACGGTCTTCACTTCCTTACGGAACCAGCCACCCATCTGCGTGCCGGTGTTGCCGGCCGGAAAGGAAATGATGTTGTAATCTTTCAGGAAGTCGCGCATCAACTGCAGTCCGCCGCCCCAGTAGATCCACGCGTTCTGCTGGCGCTGGTTCATGCCGAACGGCACTGTCGTGTCGAACGCAAACGCCTTGTTCTTGCCAACGAAGTAATAGCCCGCGGTGTGCGTGCATTCGACCGTGCCCTGCTGGACCGCATCGACCGTGCCGAACGCCGGCACGATTTCACCGGCGCCGAACACGCGGATCTGGAACTTGCCGCCGGTGATCGCGGCCACGCGCTTGGCGATGACTTCGCCGCCGCCATAGATGGTGTCGAGGCTTTTCGGAAAGCTCGACGCGCAGCGCCAGCGCACCTCGGGCACGGATTGCGCGATCGCCGGCGCGGCGATGGTCGCAGCAGCAACACCGCCCGCAGCGGTCATGAATTTTCTACGCGTGACTTTCATATTGGCTCCCTGTCAGGTTGAACAACGATATTTAAGCCGTGCTAAAACGTCCGCTTCAAGCAGCTAGAAACCGCCTCCAAATCAACTTGGAACCGCCGATGAACGCGGATGAACGCAGATAGCCTAAAGGGATTTAGGCAGCGGTTCCGGGTCAGGTTTGAAATTATATCGGCGTTAATCGGCGTCTATCGGCGGTTGCTTGTCCGAGTTGCGTTATGGAGGTGGGTTCTAATAAGTCTTGTACGCGAGGTATTTGCCGCTCATCACGATCTTGACGCGGTCGCCCTTGGGGTCGGCCTCGCGCGTCATATCCATCTTGAAGTCGATCGCGCTCATGATGCCGTCGCCGAATTCTTCATGTATCAGTTCCTTGAACGTCGTGCCGTAGACGCTCACCAGTTCGTAGAACCGGTAGATCAGCGGGTCGGTCGGCACGGCGGTCGGCAGCGAGCCTTTGTACGGCACCTGCTGCAGCAGCAGCACTGCGTCCGCAGGCAAGTCGAGCAATTTGCCGGCGGCCTTGGCCTGCTGTTTGGTCATTTGCATCTGGCCCAGCAGCGCGGCGGTCGTCCATTCCTTGCTCTGGCCAACGGCTTTGGCGATTTTGGCCCATGACAGACCCTTTTTGATCCTCGTCATGACTATCAGTTCGGTAACTTGCGTGCGGTTCGTTATGCTCATGCTTATCTCTCCTTTTAAAAGTGATCTGATTCAGATTTTGCTGCCCGCCAGAACGGGCGACGGCGCACCGTGCGGTTGCACCAACGACAGGGGAATTGCCGACGCAGCGGGCGACAGACCCGGCGCCACCTGTGGCGGATGTCGCGGGTCGAAATCCGCCGGCGGCTGCTCGGTGAATTCTTTCGAGCGGCTGACCAGAAAGTCGACCAGATGATTGCGTATCGGGTAGTACTGCGGATCTTTGTGTATGGTGTTGCGGCTGCGGTCTCGCGGCAGCGTGTTGACGACGATTTCGGCGATGCGCGCGTTCGGGCCATTCGACATCAGCATGATTTTGTCGGCAAGCAGGATCGCTTCGTCGACGTCGTGCGTGATCATGAACACGGTCTGGTGGGTGGCTGCGCAGATTTTCAGCAGCTCGTCCTGGATGACGCCGCGGGTCAGCGCGTCGAGCGCGCCGAACGGCTCGTCCAGCAATAGCATCTTGGGTTCGATCGCAAATGCGCGCGCGATGCCGACTCTTTGCTTCATGCCACCCGAGAGTTCAGCTGGCTTTTTGTCTTCGGAACCCGTCAGCCCGACCATGTCGAGATAGCGCTGGCAGATTTCATCTATTTTCGCGCGACTCGCATCGCGCCAGCGCGATTTCACCGCGAACTCGACGTTCTTTTTGGCGGACAACCACGGCATCAGGGCGTGGCCCTGGAACACCACGCCGCGATCCAGACTCGGGCCCGCCACCTCGCGGCCGGCCATGATCACGACACCGGCGCTCGCTTCGTCGAGCCCGGCGAGGATATTGAGTATGGTCGACTTGCCGCAGCCCGAATGGCCGACGATGCAGACGAACTCGCCTTTGTCGATCGAGAAATTGACTTCGTCGAACACCACGAACGGCGCGCCGCCGCGCGGCGGCAGAAACGATTTTTTCAGACCTTCGACCCTGAGGAATTCCATGCTCTAAGCCTTACTCAGGATAGGTGACGGCGCGCGCCAGGCGCGCAAGGAGCTGGTCGAGCACCATGCCGACCAGGCCGATCAGCAGGATCGCGCACAGGATGTTGCTGATCGACAGGTTGTTCCACTCGTTCCACACGAAGTAGCCGATGCCGGTGCCGCCGACCAGCATTTCCGCGGCCACGATCACCAGCCAGGCGATGCCGACCGAAATGCGCATGCCGGTCATGATGGTGGGCGCTGCCGCCGGCAACACCACCAGGAACGCCTTGCGCATGGGCGACACTTCAAGCGTGCGCGCGACGTTCAGCCACTCGCGCCGCACGGCTGACACGCCGAATGCGGTATTGATCAGCATGGGCCACAGCGAGCAGATGAAAATCACGAATATCGACGAGGTCGCGCTGTCCTTGATCGTATACAGCGCAAGCGGCATCCAGGCTAGCGGCGAAATCGGTTTCAGCACCTGGATGAAAGGATCGAACGCGCGATAGAGCAAAGGCGACATGCCGATCAAAAAGCCCAGCGGGATGGCGACGAGCGCGGCGAGACCAAAGCCGAGCAGCACGCGTCCTATCGAATATGCAATCTGGATGCCTATGCCCTGGTCGTTGGTGCCGCGCACGTAGAACGGGTCCCTGGCGTGCGCCCACAACTTGAGCGCCACGTCCTTGGGGCTAGGCATCGCGGATTTCTGCCCGCTCGCGGCAGCCGAGCCCAGCATCTTCGCGTATTCGGAATCAGCCGCCTGGCCGCCGCTGCTGCTTGGCATGGTCGCGCCATGCCAGATCGCGATGAACAACGCGAACATCAGGAGGGACAGCAAGGCCGCCGCAAGGCGGTCGGAACGCGGCATTGGAGTGCCTAACATAGTAAAACGCGTGATGCGCTGTCACGATTTTGGCTCAGGGCTAGAAGAAAGGCCCGCGGCTTAGTCATTCTAAGCAAGGGGCTTTTCGACAACGCCATGGGCCAAAACTCGTGCCAGCCCGAAGGGTTGCAGCCAGAATCGGCGATGACGGCGTTGCTCGTCTTGGCAATAGAATAACTATTGCCTTCACCGGGCGCCTTGTCCTCACCAATTCTGGCAGCAACGCACACGTGTTTTACTATGTTAGGCACTCCTACGTCCTCTTGATCGCGAAGCTCGCGAGATAAGCGTCGGGCTTGGCGGAGTCGAACTCCTTACCCATCACCGAGAACTTCTTGGTCGCCGACGCCGGCACCTTCATGCCGGCCTCCTTCATGATTTTCGCGGCATCGGTGGCGAGAAACACTTCGCGCGCCACCTTCGCATAGTCGATATCGCCCTTGACCTGGCCCCAGCGCTTCATCTGCGTCATGATCCAGATCGCAAACGAATGCCACGGGAAAGGATCGAAGTCGATGCGATTCGGCACCTTGATGATGTTGCCGAGCCCGTCGGCGTAATTGCCGGTCAGCACCTGCTCGAGCACCGTCACCGGCTGATTGAGGAAATTCACCGGCGCGATGGCTTCCGCGATCTGCTTGCGGTTCTCGGGTTTCGCCGCATACGCGGTGGCGTCCACGATGGCCCTTAACAGGGCACGATAGGTATTGGGCGCCTTGGTGATGAATTCCTTGCTAGCGGCGAACGCACAGCACGGGTGGCCTTCCCACAGCTCCTTGGTCAGCAGGTGGATAAAACCGACGCCATCAAAAACCGCGCGCTGGTTAACCGGATCGGGCGCGAGAAAGCCGTCGATGTTGTCGGCGCGCAGGTTCGCCACCATCTCGGGCGGCGGCACCGAGCGGATTTGCACGTCCTTGTCCGGATCGAGGCCGTGCTCGGCGAGGTAATAGCGCAGCAGGTAATTGTGCATCGAGTAGTCGAAAGGCACCGCGAACTTGAAGCCTTTCCACTGCTTGGGATCGCGCTTGTCCTTGTGCTTGACCGACAGCGTGATGGCCTGGCCGTTGATGTTCTCGATCGCCGGCACGGTATACGGAATCGGGTTGGAGCCGGCGCCCAGGGAGATCGCCAGCGGCATCGGCGACAGCATGTGCGCGGCGTCGTATTCCTTGTTGAGCGTCTTGTCGCGGATCACCGCCCAGCCGGCGGTTTTCACCACGTCGACGTTGAGGCCCTGGCGCGCGTAAAAACCCATCGGCAGCGACATGATGATGGGCGTGGCGCAGGTGATCGGGATAAAGCCGATTTTCACCGACTGCTTTTCCAGGTTGCCCACCTGCGCGAAAGCTTCCTTCGCCATGCCGAGCGGGAAAAACGTCGAAATCGCCGACAGCGCGGTGCCGGCGCCGACCGCGCGCAGGAAACGCCGGCGCAGTTCGTCCTGCGGAAACAGCGCGCGCATCACCGCGGACTCGACGACACGCGCCTGCAGCGCTTCGCTGCCGCTCGCCAACTGGTCGGTTTCAACCGCCGCGTCGTGCTCCGCCTGCGTGGTGTGCCGGCCGCAGCCGCAACCGCGCGACAAATTGATATTCGGATCGTAGGGGTTCTTGAAACCGGACATGGGTGTCTCCGCTGAAGTTGAATCGTCCGTTTATCAGCAGGATGCATACCAGTGCCGCGCACCGTGCGCGAACAACTCATAAGCAATCTGTTTTTATTGATGAATCGACGCACCGACGAAGTTCGCAACACCCCCGTTCCGCTGCCGTTGCAGGCGCCACCGCACGTTATTAGTGCGCTGCGCACTCGAATCGGGCGCACGGGTAGTCCTTTGTCGACTCAACCGTTAAAATCGCACCCATGAAATCGAGAATGCTTGCCGCATGGACCGCGCTGCCGCTGGCACTCGCGCTCACCAACTGCGCGCAAAACCCCGTGTCCGGGCGCGCCAATTTCGTGACCATGTCGGAAACGCAGGAAGTCCAGACCGGCCGCCAGGAAGACGTCAAAGTGCGCCAGGAGTACGGCGTCTACGACAACAAGGCGCTGCAGCAGTACGTGAACGAAGTCGGCCAGCGGCTGGGCAAGGCGAGCCATCGCCCGCAACTGCAATATACCTACGTGGTGGTCGATTCGCCGGAGATCAACGCGTTCGCGCTGCCCGGCGGCTATATCTACGTCACGCGCGGCATCCTCGCTTATCTCAACTCGGAAGCCGAGCTTGCTGCCGTGCTTGGGCACGAAACCGGACACGTAACCGCGCGCCACGGCGTGCAGCAGATGAGTGCCGCGACCGCCGCCGGTGTGGGCGCCACGCTGGTCGGTATTTTCGTGCCGGCGCTGCGCAACCAGGCCGGCGATACCGCCATCGGTCTGCTCGGCAACGTGCTGCTGTCGGGCTATGGCCGCGAGCACGAACTCGAAGCCGACAAGCTGGGCGCTGAGTACCTGTATCGCACCGGTTACGATCCGCAGGCGATGATCAAGGTCATCGGTGTGCTCAAAAACCAGGAGTTGTTCGACGCCGAAGTCGCGAAAGCGGAAGGCCGCCAGCCACGCAGCTATCACGGCGTATTCGCCTCGCACCCCGACGCCGACCAGCGCCTGCAGGAGGTGGTGGGCGAAGCCGGCAAGCTGGCTGGCAGCGGGCGCGTCAACCAGGAAGAATTCCTGCGCATGATCGATAAGGTCCCGTTCGGCTACAGCGAAAGCCAGGGCTTCGTGCGCAACTTCACTTTCTATCACCGCGAACTCGGGCTCGTCCTCAAATTTCCCGACACCTGGCGCATCAGCAACAAGCCCGACAGCGTGTCGGCCAGCAACCGCGGCGACGATGTGATGATAGAAATGCGCCTGGCCGGCCGCGCGCAGGGCGCGCCCGCCGACATCCTGCGCAAACAGATCGGCAACGCGCGCGAAATCACCTCCACCACCATCAACGGCCTGCCGGCCGCCATCGCCACCACGAGTATCCGCGGACTGCCGACGCGTGCCGCCGTCGTGTTTCTCGGCAAGAGCGCGTACCTGATCGGCGGCCAGGCAAAAACGGAAGGCGCCATGCAGCAGGCGCTGGCGGCGATCAATGCTACGATTACAAGCTTTCACGCCATGAGCGAAACGGAACGGAACTCAGCGCGGCCGCTAACGCTGCGCGTCATCAACGCGCCGCCGGGCGCGACATTTGCTGAACTCGCGCGCTCCTCACCCCTGGGCAAGAATGCGGTATCGTACCTGCGCCTGTTGAACGGCCTGTACCCGCAAGGTGAGCCTGCCGCGGGGCAGGCACTGAAGATCGTAGAGTAAATAATGAGCCCCATCATCACCCTCGATGCCGCGCGCTGGGACGCGCCGTTCGCCCCCGCCGCCGCGGCCGCCGCGACGCGCGATCTCGAAGCCGGCAACGTGCTCTTCCTGCCGCAATTGAATTTCGCGCTCGCGGCCGAAGAACAGCGTTTCCTGTCGCCGCAATGGCTCGCCGGCAACGCAAAAAACGTAAGCTACGATCCGCGCTCGAGCACGCTCGCGGACACGTCGGCTGACGGCGCCGACCGAGAACAGCTCGCCGCCCTGGTTGCACGCTACGCCAGCCACGCGCATCAACTCGTGTTGAACCTGTGTCCGCATTACGCGCAGCATCTGCGCTACGGCCTCGCCAGCTTTCGCCCGGTGGAGACGCGCGGGCGCGAGACTTCGCGCAAAAAAGACGACACCCGGCTGCACGTCGACGCATTCGCCTCGCGCCCCAACCAGGGACTGCGCATACTGCGCGTGTTCTCCAATATCAATCCGCGCCGTGAGCCGCGCGTGTGGGAAATCGGCGAGCCGTTCGACGCGATGGCCGGAAAATTTTCCGCGCGCGTGCCACCGCAAGTGCCGGGCAGCGCGTGGCTGCTGGAAAAACTCGGCATCACCAAGGGCAGGCGCAGCGCCTACGACCACGTCATGCTCAACCTGCACGACAAGGCCAAGCTCGACGACGCTTACCAGCAGGCGACGCCGCGCACGCATTTCGAATTTCCCGCGCAGACAACGTGGCTGGTCTTCACCGACCGCGTAATGCACGCGGCGCTGGCGGGCCAGTTTCTGCTCGAGCAGACGTTCTACCTGCCGGTCGCGGCGATGCAGGACGAGCGCTCTGCGCCTTTGCGCATCCTCGAGGCGATTTATCGGCGCCAACTCGCCTAAAAACCGGAAATGGGATATGAGTGATGAGTGATGGGTAACAACTTCCAGCAGCGCCGGACTTGCCCGCTCCTACACCCATTGCTCATAACCCATTGCCCATCACCGCATACTCAATGACACCAACCGCCAGCGGGCAGTACGCCGCGCAATCGATTTCCCTCGCCTGGATCTGGGTGCTCGCCGCGGCGTGGATACTGCCCGGCTTGGTCGGCCACGACCCGTGGAAGCCCGACGAAGCCTATACGTTCGGGCTCATCTACAGCCTGCTCAAAGACGGCGACTGGATCGTGCCCATGCTGGCGCACGAGCCGTTCATGGAAAAACCGCCGCTGTTTTACCTGAGTGCCGCGGCGCTCGCATCCCTGCTGTCGCCGCCGCTGGCGCTGCACGATGCAGCGCGCCTCACCACCGGGCTCTACATGGCGTGCACTTTTGCCTTTATCGCCGGCGCCGCGCGCGAGCTCTACGGCGTGAACCGCGGCTGGCTGGCGGCGCTGATGCTGATGGGCTGCCTCGGCATCCTGATCCGCAGCCACCAGCTGATCACCGACATTTCGCTGCTGACCGGATTCGCCGCCGGCTTTTACGGCTTCGCGCTCGCTTTGCGGCATCCCGCTGCCGGCGGCTTCTGGCTGGGCACCGGGGTGGGCATCGGCTTCATGTCCAAGGGGCTGATCGCACCTGGCGTCTTCGGCATCATCGCGCTGCTGCTGCCGCTGTTTCCGGCCTGGCGCAATCGCAGTTATGTCGCATGCCTCGCCGTGGCGGCGCTGGCGTGCGCGCCATGGTTATTGATCTGGCCGCTCGCGCTCTACAACAAAGCGCCGGCGCTGTTCAATGAATGGCTGATCGTCAACAACTTCGGCCGCTTTCTCGGCAGCAACGACATCGGCCCGACCGCCGACTCGGCGCACTATCTGCGCATCCTGCCGTGGTACGCGCTGCCGGCGCTGCCGCTAGCAGTGTGGGCATTGTGGCGCGCGCGGTTCAGGAGCCTGCTCGCGCCGGCCTACGCTTTGCCGTTGGTCAGCTTCGGCGTCATCTTCGTCGTCTTGAGCGCTTCGGCCGACGCGCGCGAACTCTATGCACTGCCGCTGGTGTTGCCGCTCGCGCTACTCGCCACCCCGGCAGCCGACACGCTGCGGCGCGGCGCGGCCAACCTGATGTACTGGTTCAGCATCATGGGCGGCGCCGTCTTCCTGATCGTCGCTTGGTTCTACTGGGGCGCGCTCGAACTGAGCATCCCGCCGAAACTGCACGACCATCTGCTCGATCTGCAGCCCGGCTACGCGACCGGCTTCAAATGGCTGCCATTCGTCCTCGGCGCGCTTTATACCGGCGGCTGGATCGTGCTGCTTACCCGCCTCAAGAAGAGCCGCGACCGTCCGGTGATCGCGTGGGCGGCCACCATGACGATGATCTGGGGGCTGCTGGCGATCCTGTTCGTCAGCTGGATCGACGTCGGCAAAAGCTATCGCGGGATGATTGCCGACATGCAAAAATCGCTGCCACCGAAATACCTCTGCATCGCCAGCCTCAATCTCGGCGAGCCGCAGCGCGCGATGCTTCATTACTTCGCCAACATCGTCACCTGGCGCCTCGATGCGCCGCAGCGCAAACGCGATGACTGCGATCTCACCCTGGTGCAGGGCGTGGCAAGCGAAGAACACGTGCCGCTCGGCCCCTGGCAAAAAATCTGGCAGGGCGCGCGCCCCGGCGACAAGTTCGAAAGCTACCGGCTGTATCAACGCAGCAAGAACTAGGATTCGGGATGCGGCGATTGGGTAGAGCGGTTTTCCCTGAATCCTGAATCCTGAATCCTGAATCCTGAATCCTGAATCCTGAATCCTGAATCCTGAATCCTGAATCCTGAACCGTGACCGACACCATTCAACGCTTCCTGTTCGAACACGCGCCGGTGCGCGGCGAGATCGTGCATCTCGAAGCCACCTGGCACGCAGTGCTCGAGCGCCATGACTACCCGCCCGCGGTGCGCACGCTGCTGGGCGAAATGATGGCCGCCGCCGCTCTCCTCACCGCGACGCTCAAGTTCGGCGGCACGCTGATCATGCAGATCCAGGGCCGCGGGCCGGTCAAGCTGCTGGTGGTCGAGTGCACGAGCGATCATCACATGCGTGCGACCGCCAAGTGGTCGGAGGTCCCGGCGAGCGGCGCCCTCGCTGATCTGGTCGGCGACGGCAAGTTCGCCATCACGCTCGACCCCGGACAGGGCCGGCCCGGCTACCAGGGCGTGGTCGAACTCGCGGGCGCGACCATCGCCGCGGCGCTCGAACAATACATGCTGCGCTCCGAGCAGATCGAAACGCGCCTGTGGCTGACGGCGCGCGACGATTGCGCGGCCGGGCTGCTGCTGCAAAAACTGCCTGAGAAAGAAGGTGCCGACACCGATGCATGGCAGCGCGCGACCACGCTCGCGGCATCCCTCACGGCGCCGGAACTCGCCGGCCACGACGCGCGCGAATTGCTGCGGCGGCTGTATTCAGCGGAAGACATCCGCATCTTCGAACCGCGGCAGGTCGATTTCCGCTGCTCGTGTTCGCGCGAAAAAGTGACCGCCATGCTGCACATGCTCGGACGCGAAGAGGTCGCGGGCATCATCGCCGAACGCGGGGAAGTCGAAGTCAATTGCGAGTTCTGCAACCAGCGCTACTGCTTCGACGGCGGCGCGGCCGCTGCGGTATTTGCGGCCGCTGCCGCCACGCCGGTGCCGGAGACACGCCACTGAATAGTTGGGTCCAGCGTACAAACATACGTGGTGCGGCCCCGCCCGCCCCACCGCATGCCATGCGCTGCGCGTTGAACGGCAGCGCGGTTGTCCGTTCCAACGCGCAGAATTAAACCGGCGCACAGCGCTGGATTTAATCACCATTCTCGACACTCCTTTTTTGCAGGCGTAAACTGACTCCCACCGCTTCCAATTTAGCCCGACCACACGGGCCACCACCCTCAAAATCAACGGTTCAAGGAGAGCACCATGAGCAACGAACGTGAAGTTGTCGTATTGAGCGGCGCGCGCACGGCGATCGGCGATTACGGCGGTGCGCTGAAAGACCTTGCGCCCACGGAGCTCGCCGGGCAAGTGATCCGCGAAGCGGTGAAACGCGCCAAGGTCGATCCCAAGGAAGTCGGCACCATGGTGCTGGGCAATGTCATACACACCGAAGCCAAGGACATGTACGTATCGCGCGTCGCCTGCCTGAAGGCCGGGCTGCCGCAGGAAACGACCGCGCTGACGGTCAACCGTTTGTGCGGCAGCGGCCTGCAGGCCATCATCAGCGCGGCGCAAATGATCAAGCTGGGCGACGCCGATATCGCGGTCGGCGCCGGCGTCGAATCGATGAGCCGCGGCGGCTACCTGATGCCGACCCTGCGCTGGGGCCAGCGCATGAGCGACGGCAACGTAGTCGACATGATGGTGGGCGCGCTGACCGACCCGTTCGACACCGTGCACATGGGCATTACCGCTGAAAACATCGCGTCGCAATGGAAAATCACGCGCGAGCAGCAGGACGAGTTCGCGGTCGAAAGCCATCGCCGCGCGATCAACGCCATCGAAAAAGGCTACTTCAAAGACCAGATCATGCCGGTCGAACTGAAGACGCGCAAAGGCACCACGCTGTTCGACAAGGACGAGCATCCGCGCGCCGACGTAACGGTGGAAGGCATGGCGAAACTACGCGCGGTGTTCAAGAAGGACGGTTCCGTCACCGCAGGCAACGCTTCCGGCATCAATGACGGCGCAGCGGCGGTAGTGCTGATGGAAAAGTCCGCCGCGGAAAAACAGGGCCTCAAACCGATGGCACGGCTGGTGTCTTACGGCTTTGCCGGCGTCGATCCCAAGATCATGGGCATAGGCCCGGTGCCCGCGAGCAAGATAGCGCTCGACAAGGCCGGGCTCAAAGTGAGCGACATGGACGTGATCGAAGCGAACGAAGCGTTCGCCGTGCAGGCGATGGCCGTGGCCTGCGATCTGCAGTTCGACTCGAAGAAAACCAATCCGAACGGCGGCGCGGTGGGGCTCGGCCATCCGATCGGCGCGACCGGCGCGCTCATCACCATCAAGGCGCTTTACGAACTGCAGCGCATAGGCGGCAAATACGCGCTGGTCACGATGTGCATAGGCGGCGGCCAGGGCATCGCCGCCGTATACGAGCGGATGAATTAAAGCGCATCAATTGAATATATGGGAGGAGTGAGGCGTGGGGAGCAGGGCAAAAATAAAAATATGAAGTGTCAAACCAGAAAGCACGCGGCAGCAATGCCGCGTGCTTTTTCTTTTTCAGCGCTGCGCTGCACTCTTGCAGGATTCATCGGCACGCTGCTGATTGTCGCCACTGCCTGCGCTCAGACTTATCCATCCGGCCCGATGCGCATGGTCATTCCGTTTCCGCCCGGCGGCGGCACCGACATCCTCGGCCGCGCGCTTGCGCAAAAACTCAATGAAGCGTGGGCGGTGCCGGTGGTGGTCGACAATCGCGGCGGCGCAAACGGCACGATAGGCGCGGCAGCCGCAGCCAAGTCACCGCCGGACGGCCAGACGCTGCTCATCGTGCCGAGCGGCTTTGCCGTAAACCCGAGCATCTACAAGAATCTGCCGTTCGATACGCTGAAGGACCTGGCGCCCGTCACGCAACTGGCGGCGAGCCCGCTGGTGGTTTCGCTGCACCCGTCGTTTCCGCCACGCTCGATCAAGGAATTGATCGCGTTTCTCAAAACGCATCCCGATTCCGTGAACTACGGCAGCTCGGGCAATGGCTCGCCGCCGCATCTGGCGACCGAACTCTTCAAATACATGACCGGCACGAAAATGCTGCACATCCCGTACAAGGGCGCCGGCCCCGCCGCCATCGACGTCATCGCCGGACAGATCCCGGTTTATTTCATGAACGCATTGCAGGCAGTGCCGCACATCCGCGGCGGGCGGCTGCGTGCGCTCGCAGTGACCAGCGAGCAGCGCTTCTCCGCGCTGCCCGAAATACCGTCGATCGCGGAAGCGGGCGTGCCCGGCTACGCGATGACCAACTGGTACGGCCTGCTGGTGACGGGCGGCACGCCCAGAAGCTCGGTCGCCAAGCTGCACGCGGAAATCGCGCGCATCCTGGCTTTGCCTGAACTCAGGGAGCGGCTGGTCAACGAAGGCGCGACGGTCATCGCCAGCACACCCGACGATTTCATGGCCTTCCTGAAAAAAGAAATCGCCACCAACGCCCGCATCGTGCAGGCGTCGGGCATGACTGCCAGTAACTAAAACTCATCTAAAAATACAACACCGACAAGCAACCGCCGACTAATTAATACCCCCTTGAGGGGTACGCTGATTGACGCCGATACAAATCCAGACCTTTCCCCGAATCAGGGTCAAATACCCTTGAGCTTATCTGCGTTCATTGGCGTTCATCGGCGGTTCCAAACTGTTTTCGAGACAGCTTCTAAGTAAACCTAGAGTACCGTCAGGTCCTGCACGCGCAGCCCGGCGGCGGCAAATCCGCCGTCGACCGCGATCGTCTGCCCGTTCACGTAGCTGGCATCATCCGACGCCAGGAAGAGCGCGGCGCCCGCCACTTCTTCCGGCTGGCCGTAGCGCGCCGCCGGCACCGCGCGCTGCCACGATTCGCGGCGCTCCCCGGTGTGCTGCTTGCGGCTGCGTGGCACGTCGATGGGGCCGGGTGCAATCGCGTTCACGCGGATGTTATGGACCGCGAGATCAACGGCCATCACGCGGGTCATCGCAATGATGCCACCCTTGGACGCCGCATACGCGGCGCGCCCGCTGCTGCCGAGCAGGCCCGAGTGCGAAGAAAAATTCACGATGGCGCCGCCGCCGATCTTGACCATTTCGCGCGCCGCCGCCTGCGCGCACAGAAAAGTGCCGACCACGTTGGTGTCGAGCATCTCATGCAGCATGGCAAGCGGGGTTTCCAGAAAATGTTTTTGCGCACCCTTGCCGGCATTGTTGATCGCGATATTGGGCGGCCCGAACTCGCGCAGCGTAAATGCGATCATGGCATCGACGTCCTCCGCTTTCCTGACGTCGGCGCCGCAGGAAGCCGCGCTGCCGCCCGCCGCAATGATTTCCGCGCACACTGCGCGCGCCGATTCCGCGTCCAAGTCCGCGCATACCACTTGCGCGCCTTCCTGCGCAAAGCGCCGCGCTGTGGCCGCGCCTATGCCGTTGCCCGCGCCGGTGACGATGGCGATTTTGCCCGCCAGTTGTTTGGTCATGAATCTTTCCTTCGTTGCTGGATCATATTTATCAAACGAGTTGTCCGCCGTTGGCGGCGCGCAGGCGCGCCAGCGCGGCCAGGCCGAAATGCGTAAATGCCAGTCCGCTCAGGACGGGCACCAGCAAGTTGAGCAGGGGCACGAAGTAAAGCAGCGCCAGCAGCAGACCCAATACGTACATGCGGCTCCAACCCGCTTCCAGAAGCGCCGCATATTCCTCGGCGCTGGCGTGGTCCGACAGCGCGTCATAGCGGAACAGCCGCTGGTTGAGATAAGCGCCCAGCACCAGTGGCAGCACCGGTATCAGGACACCCGTCAGCCACAATGGCAAAGTGACGATCCAGAGCCCCGTAAATACGAGCACGGCGGCCAGCGCGTTGAGACTGCTGCCGAGGACGGTGCCGCCGTGCTTTTTCTCCAGCGCCGGATAATGGCGCGTGGCGACGAAGCTGACGATCAGCGGCATTTCAAGCACCGCCGCGACCAGCACCGCCGTGAGCAGGATCATCGGCGCGAGTGCCAGCGACAACAGGAGCCATGCCGAATAGTGCGCCATGAAAGCGAGCGTGGACTGCGACAGCCACCGGCTGGCGTCGGACCCCGTGATCAGCGCTTCCAGCCACTGCGACCAGGTGCCCCAATGCCACCACGCCAGCCCGATCCACAGCACCAGCGCGATCAGCATCGGCCAGATCGTCAGCATCAGCATGCGCGGATGCAGCACGCTGCGAAATGCGCTGGCCAATGCCTGCATTACGTCGCTCATGCTTGCCATTCTAACGGACTTGGGCACGCGCTTTGAAAGCAAGTAAAATCGGGCGCGCGGCGGCACTCCCTGCCGCCCATCACCAGCACACAAATGCCGACACTCGCACTCTCACCCGCATGGCAGGCGCTCAAAGCGCACCGGCTTGCCATGGCCGGCGCCGATATGGTGAAGATGTTTGCGGCCGATCCGCAACGGTTCGAGGATTTTTCGTTGCGCCACGACTGCATGCTGCTCGATTATTCGAAGAACCTGGTCGATGCCGAAACCATGCGGCTGCTGATGGCTCTCGCACGCGAACGCGGTGTCGGCAACGAAATGCAGCGCCTCTTCAGCGGCGGCAAGATCAACACCGGCGAGAACCGGCCGGCGCTGCATACCGCCTTGCGCGACAACAGACCGCTACTGGTTGACGGCGTCGATATATTGCCGCAGGTGGAGGCGACCCTCGCCCGCATGCGCGAATTCACCGATGGCGTGCGCGCCGGCTCGATCACCGGCCGCGGCGGCAAAAAAATCGCCGACGTCATACACATTGGCATCGGCGGCTCGCATCTCGGCCCGGCGCTGGTGACGCGCGCGCTGGCGCCCTACTCCAGCGGCGGCCCGCGCGTGCATTACATCTCCAATGTCGACGCAGCGGCTGCGTATGCGGTATTGGCCGGCCTTGATCCGGCAACCACGCTCGTTATCGTCGCGTCGAAGACCTTCACCACTCTCGAAACCCTGACCAACGCACGGCTGGTTCGCGATTGGCTGGGCCGCGGCGCCGACAGCCAGTTGGTGGCGGTGACAGCCAATACCCCGTTGGCCGCTGAATTCGGCATGGCAGAAGACCGCATATTTCCGTTCTGGGACTGGGTCGGCGGACGCTACTCGCTATGGTCGGCGGTGGGACTGCCGGTCGCACTCGGCGTGGGCATGGACAATTTCACCAAGTTGCTGCAGGGCGCGCACGCCATGGACGCGCATTTCCGCGACGCGCCATTCGAGCACAGCATGCCCGTCGTGCTGGCGCTGCTCGGCATCTGGTACAACAATTTTTTCGGCGCCGCGTCGCATGCCGTCCTGCCCTATGACGAATCACTTGCGCTGCTGCCTGCCTTTCTGCAGCAGCTCGACATGGAATCCAGCGGTAAGCGCGTGACGTCCCTGGGTGACCTCGTCGATTACGACACCGGGCCCATCGTCTGGGGGGCGCCGGGCACGGATGCGCAGCATTCGTTTTTCCAGCTGCTGCACCAGGGCACGCGGCTGGTGCCCGCCGATTTCATCGCGGCCTGCGAACCGCACCATGCGGCGCGCGCGCAGCACGCGATATTACTGGCGAATTTTTTCGCGCAGACCGCAGCGCTGATGAACGGCGCGCCGCAGGACGGGTTTCCCGGCAACCGGCCGAGCAATTCCATACTCGTCGAGAAGCTCACGCCGCGCACACTGGGGATGCTGCTCGCGCTATACGAGCACAAGGTGTTCGTGCAGAACACGATCTGGGGCATTAACGCGTTCGACCAGCCGGGCGTCGAGCTCGGCAAGCGCCTGGCGGCGCGCCTGCTGCCCGACCTCGAAAACGGCGACCCCATGGCGGCCTACGATGCGTCGACCAACGGCCTCGTCAATTTCTACAAGGCGCATTGCGACGGCGGCAATTGAAACCGCGCGCCGGCGGTCCTCTCATTTTGGAATTCAATCAGCGGCAAGGAGAAGCAGCATGAACGAAGAAGCCTTCAACATGAGCATACGCAAGTTTCTGAAGACCGTCGGCGTGCGCTCGCAATCCGAAATCGAGCGCGCGGTCGCCAAGGCTGTCGCCGACGGCAAGTTGAAAGGCAACGAAATTTTCCCGGCGAGCATGCAACTGCGCATCGACGCTATCGGGCTCAGCATTACGCTCGATGGCGAAATCCGGCTGGAGTAGGAAGTCAGGGCTTCAGAATCAGCTTGCCGTCACGCTGCGTGAACTCCACGCGCTTCAAGAAACTCATGCCGAGCAGCACAAAGTCGGCATCGAGGCCTTCCGACATCACCGCACCGACATCGTTGATTTCCAGCGAGCCCAAACGCACGCGGTCGAGCCGCGTCTGGTAGCCGACCGCGCTACCGTTCGCGGTCTGCAGACTGACCGACGCTCCGCGCTTCAGGCCGAGCTCACGGCCCAGCGAGAGTGGCAATGAGACCGAAGTAGCGCCGGTGTCGAGCAGAAAAACCACGCGCCGGCCGTTGATCTCGCCTTCCGCCACGTAATGACCCGCGCCGTTGCGCGCGAGCGTGACCTCGCCCTGCTGCAGGCTCAAAACGCGCGCGGTATTGGGATTGGCCTGTTGCGCCTGCCATCCGCTGAAAAACCAGTAGATGCCGCCCAGGATCAGCGCCCATGCGATTACCAGCATGACGGTGCCGCCGCGGCGAAATGGATTCATTTCAGGAAAGACGATAGACGATAGAGGAGAGGCGGCGCGATCGGCGCTCGCTTCACAATTTCAGAAAGTGCTCGCGGTAATACTTGAGCTCTTCGATCGACTCGTAAATGTCGGCCAGCGCCTCGTGGCGGCCATGCTTGGTCATGCCGGCCGCGAGTTCCGGCTTCCAGCGCCGCATCAGTTCTTTCAGCGTGCTGACGTCGAGGTTGCGGTAATGGAAATGCGCTTCGAAGCGCGGCAGGTAATTCACCATGAAGCGGCGGTCCTGGTGTACCGAGTTGCCGCACAGCGGCGACACGCCCGCCGGCACGTGCTGTTGCAGGAATTCGACCAGCTTGCCGTCGACATCTGCCTCCGTCAGCTTGGACGCTTTCACGCGTTCTATCAGGCCGGACTTCGCGTGCGTGTTCTTGTTCCACGCATCCATGGCATCGAGCACCGCAGCGGTCTGATGCACGACCACCACCGGCCCTTCGGCCACAGTGTTGAGGTTAGTGTCGGTAACGACGATCGCCACTTCCAGCACTTTTTCGATCTCGGGGTCGAGCCCGCTCATCTCCATGTCGACCCAGATCAGGTTATTCGCGTCGGCTGCCATAGTTTCTTTGAACGAAAAGAAGCGGTATTTTGTCATATAACGTCTTGATAGGATAATCTTCGTCTGATGCATACTTTCAGCCTCGTCTTTCTCGCCGCGCTGGCGCTCGCCACTGCCACCAAGTGGTGGCTCGCCATGCGCCACCTCGCGCATATCCAGCGCCATCGCAATACGGTCCCGGCCGAATTCTCCAGCGATATCAGCGTCGATGCGCATCACAAGGCCGCCGATTACAGTTGCGCTAAAACGCGCCTGGGCCTGTTCACCACCGTATTCGAATGCGCGCTGATCCTGGTGCTGACGTTTGGCGGCGGTTTGCAATGGCTGCAGGAAGTGACTGCCGGCTGGCTGGCGCCGGGTGTTACGCGCGGCGTGGCGCTGCTGGTTCTGCTCGGCACGATCACCAGCCTGCTCGATCTGCCGGTGGCGTGGTACAGCACTTTCGGCATCGAGCAGCGTTTCGGCTTCAACAAAATGACCCCGCTGATGTTCATTGCCGACACACTCAAGAATGCGGCGCTGGCGGCGGCGCTGGGAATCCCGCTTATCGCCTGCATCCTGTGGGTAATGGAGCGCGCGGGAGACCTGTGGTGGCTGTATGCGTGGTTGATCTGGGTGACCTTCACTTTATTGATTCAGGCTGTATACCCGGTTTGGATCGCGCCGCTATTCAACAAATTCGCGCCGCTCGACGATGCGCAGTTGAAGCAGCGCATTGATGACTTGCTTCACCGCTGCGGTTTCAAATTGCAGGGGATCATGGTCATGGACGGCTCCCGCCGCTCGAGTCATACAAACGCCTTTTTCACCGGCTTTGGCAAAACCAAGCGCATTGTATTTTTCGATACGCTTCTTACCAAGATAACGCCTCCGGAAATCGAAGCCGTGCTCGCGCACGAACTCGGCCATTTCAAGCTGCGGCATGTGATCAAGCGCATCGTCTGGATATTTGCCGCCAGCCTCGCGTTCCTGTGGCTACTCGCGCAGCTCATCAACCAGCCCTGGTTCTACAACGGACTCAACGTGCAGACGCCTTCGACTGCGATGGCGCTCGTTTTGTTTTTCCTGGTACTCCCGCAATTCATCTTTCTGCTCCATCCGCTGACGAGCTTTTATTCGCGCAAGCACGAATTCGAGGCCGACCACTATGCCGCCCAGCACGCATCGGTCACCGATCTCATCTCGGCGCTGGTCAAGCTCTACAAGGACAATTCGGCGACGCTTACGCCCGACCCGCTGCATTCCATGTTCTACGATTCACATCCGCCGGCGACGCTGCGCATCGCGCGCCTGCAGGCATACAAGCCGGCATGAGAGGCGCGCCATGACCGCGGCCAAGCTCGACGCGCTGTTCACGCTTTGAGCAGCGCCCCAAAAAAGACTGCCGCCCCCACCCAGCCCGGAACGGTCGTCGCCAGCTTCGGCCGCCAGTTCACCGTCGAGCTTGAAGATGGCGTGCTGATAGCATGCGTGACACGCGGCAAACGTACCGACATCGCATGCGGTGACCGCGTTGCCGTCGCCATGACCGCGCCGGATCAAGGTGTCATCGAATCCACCGCGCCGCGCATCTCTCTTTTTTACCGTTCCGACATTCAGCGCGAAAAGCTGATCGCCGCCAACGTCACGCAAATCGTGATCGTGCTCGCATCTTCCCCGCCTTTTCATGCTGAATTGCTGGACCGCTGCCTGGCCGCCGCCGAGGAAGCCGGCATCCCGGCCTTGCTCGCGCTCAACAAAATGGACCTGCCGGCTGCCGCGCAGGCGCTGCAATCGCTGGAGCGTTATCGCGCACTGGGTTACGACGTGCTGCCGCTCGCCGCCAAAATCGACATCGCGCCTTTGCGCGCGCGCCTCGCCGGTCACACCAGCGTGCTGGTCGGCCAATCGGGCATGGGCAAATCGACCATCATCAACCGCCTCCTGCCGGATGCTGCCGCGCGCGTCGGCGAATTATCGGTCGCGCTCGGCGGCGGACGGCACACGACCACGCACGCGCGGCTCTATCACCTCGATGCAGCAAGCCACATCATCGACTCACCGGGCCTGCAGGAATTTGGCCTCGTGCACGTGGCGCCCGAGGACCTGGCGCACGCTTTCATCGAGCTCCGCCAACATCTCGGCCAGTGCAAGTTCAACGACTGCAAGCACCTGACCGAGCCGGGATGCGCCATCACGGCTGCGGTCGAACGCGGCGAAATCGACGCCCAGCGGGTGGCGTCGTACCGCAAGCTCGTAATGCAGTTGATGAAAAAAGCGCAGCGCTGGGAGTGACGCTCGCTTACTAGAACCAGCTGGCGATGGTAGCGAGCAGGATCAAAAACAGCCACAACACCAGCGCGCGCCAGATCAGGCCGACCGCGGCCTGCATGTAATCGACATCGGCTTCGTCGCCTTCGCCGAGTTGCGGCCGGTAGACTATGCCGCCGTCCTCGTGCAGCACGCCGCCCAGCTTGACGCCCAGCGCGCCGGCGGCGGCGGCAAGAATGATTCCCTGCGAGCGCAAACGCCACGTCGCAGCCTGCGCGCGCCAGCACTCGACCGCACCCATGAAATCGCCGGTCATGGCGAAACCGAACGCGGTGAGCCGCACCGGCAGCCAGTCGATGATTTCGAACGCGCGTTTCGCGAAGAGACCGAATGCGCCTGCCTCGTCTCCCTGCGCGCCGCCCCAACGGTCGCTGAGCAGTGCGGCCAGGCGGTAACCTATCGCGCCGACCGGCCCCAGCACGATGAACCACGCCATCACGCCGAACACGTGGCGATGCGAACGGATCAGCCCGAGTTCAATCGCGACCCGCGCGATTTCGCCGGCAGGCAGTTCCTGCGCGGATTCGCCGCGCCACCGGCTCAGCACTTCGCGCGCGCGCACCAGATCACCCGCGCGCAGCGCCAGCGTGACGTCGTTGTAAAAGTGGCTGAACTGGCGGAACCCGAGCGCCAGGTACAGCACCACGATGTTCCACGCGAGCGCGAGCAACCCGTTCACATAGTGCGATACGCTGTAGACGATCAGCGTGATGAGCGCCACTGGCGCCACCGCGAGCAGCCATGAAATGGCGCCGTCGCGGTACTGCCCCGCATTGAAGTTCTGGGCGATACGGTTGACGTAGCGCGCGAACGCCACGTACAGGCGGTTGCCCGTGCGCAGCGGCCGCCATTGTTCGAGCAGAAGCGCGCCCACCAGCGCGAGGAAAGTCATGGGGTGCGCGCCGCCGCCGCTTTTTCCAAATACGCGATCGCGACGATTTCAACTTCACTGGCGCCGGCCGGGCGCTGCCACTTGACGGTATCGCCGACCCGCGCCCTTAGCAGGGCCTTCGCCAGCGGCGATGCCCAGCTAATGCTGCCAGCGGCCACGTCGGCCTCGTCGTCGCCAACGATCTGGAACGCGTGATTTTTTCCCTGCCCGTCGAGTATTGTCACTGCTGCGCCAAACCGCACCTCATCGCGCGGCTGGCCGGCGGTATCGACCAACGTCGCGCGCTCGAGCTGCGCGCTGAAGTAGCGGATGTCGCGCTTGACCTCGAGCAGCCGTTGTTTTGCCATCGACTCAGCCTGCGCCGCCAGGCGCTCGCGCTCAACTTGCAGCGCCTTCAGACGGACGCGCAGCGACTGCAAGCCGCGCGGCGTCACGTAATTCGGTTCCGCGCTGAGCGGCCGTTCCGGCAGTTCCGCGGACGCGGCATCTTCGTCGGACTCTTTGACAAACGCTCGGCTCATGATCGATATATTCCGGTTGAAGGTGCCGCCGCTTTTACAGGCGCCCGCACAACTATAAGTCACGCTGCATTTTCGCTCAATCGCCGCCACACCAGCGTGCGATTGTTGGCAGGCATGGCAACATCCCGCTCCAGCGCGAAACCATATGGCCGCGCCAGCGCATCTACGTTCGCGAAATCGCGGATCCCGCTCGCCGGGTCGCGCGCCTTCAACCAGGCATCGAACTGCGCATTGCTGGCAGACGTGTAACGGCCGTCATAGTTGATCGGCCCGTAGACCGCAAGCACGCCGTTCACCGGCAATGCGCGCGCGATGCCGGCAAACATCCGCTCTACCGCGCTCCACGCCACGATATGCAGCGTATTGCAGGTAAAGACGGCGTCATACCGGCGTTGCGGCCAGTCAGTGCGATTGATATCGAGTTCCAGCGGCGGCAGCACGTTGGGCAGCTGCGCTGCCGCGAGCCAGGCAAGGATGCCGGCGTGGTTTTCCTGCAATTCGCTGGCTTGCCACGTGAGATGCGGCAGTTCCGCGCCGAAATAGACCGCATGCTGGCCGGTGCCCGAGCCAATCTCCAGCACGGAAGCCGCATCTGCGAACGCTACACGCAGCACGGCGAGGATGGGCGCGCGATTGCGCTCGCACGCTTCGGCATACGGCTTCACGCGAAAAACGGTGAGCGCCGCGCGCGGGCTACAGCCAGCACGCTTCGTAGCCGAGGAACTTCATCAGCTCGTCGCGCCGCTGCATGCTGTCGTTGTAACCGAGCTTGATCAGCGCACGGCAATAAGCTTTTTCGAACAGCAGGTAGCTGACCAGGTTGGAACCGCCCTTTTTCAGCGCCCCCACCGTGTAAAGCAGCGTGCGTATCGTGCGCGGCAGTTCATGCACATGCTGGACCGCGATCTTTTCGAGCGCCTCGCTCGGCGAAATCACGCGGAAATCGACCTCGTGCAAAGGCATGTTGTTTTTTGCGCGCACGTCCGGCGGCATGATGGAGAGCGTGCGGTTGATGCGCTGCAGGCGCTCGAGATCGACTTCCAGGCTGTCGAGAAAAATACTGTTCAGGCAATGGCCGGCGATCTGCGCGAGCGAAGGGTAGGACTCGGTCTTGATGCGCTCCTGCTGGGACTGCAACTGGCGCCCGACGCCGATCACGAACAGGCGGTTGGCGCCCAGGTGCAGGGCCGGGCTCACCGGCGCGATCTGGCGCATCGAACCGTCGCCGAAAAACTCGCGGTTGATGTGCGTCGCCGGAAAAATAAACGGCAATGCCGATGACGCCATCAAGTGTTCGAGGCCGATGGTCGCCGGAATGCCGATGCGACGCGCCCGTTGCCAAGGTTCCAGCCCCGGCACGCCCTGGTAAAAAGTCACCGACTGGCCAGACGTATAACCTGAACAGGTGATGCTGAACGCGTAGAGATCGCCCTGGTCGATCGAGCGCTGCACGCCGCCGAAATCGAGCCGCGTGCCGAGCAGGTGCGCGAGCGGCGAATTATCGAGCAGCGAGATTGAAGTATTGCGGCCGAGGCCGCCGGTCAACGCGGCCATGATCCACTTGCCGCTGTTGTGTATGACGCCCAGCGGGTCGGCACGATAGACGTGATGGACGTGAAAGTTTTTCCATACCGTCATCAGCTGACGCACGCCCTGCCGGAAATTGCCGGCATTGGCGGCAAGCACGGTGGCGTTGAAAGCGCCGGCCGAGGTGCCGCAAATAATGGGAAAAGGGCACGGCGCGTCCGCCGGCAGCATTTCGGAGATCGCGCGCAGCACGCCGACCTGATACGCGGCGCGCGCGCCGCCGCCCGTCAGGACGAGGCCGACCTTGGCCGGTTGCAGACTGTCGCTGCTATCCATCACTTCCTCCCTGAACCATGCCCTATATTGCCACACCGGGCCCGCCGGCTGATACCACCGCGCTCGCGGCGCTCAGCCGGCGAGTTGCCGCGACAGGCTTTGCAGCATGCCGGCAGTCGCGCCCCAGATATAACGTCCCTCGTACGGCATCGCCAGGTAATCGCGGTGGCGGCCGTTGAATTCATAGCTGCGGTACTGGTGGTTGGCGGGGTCGAGCACGTAAGACAGCGGCACCTCGAACGCCGATTCCACTTCTATGGGGTCGAGTTTGAGCGTGAACGGCGGCTCGACCCAGGCGACCACCGGGCTGATCCTGAACCCGGACGGCATGTCGTAGTCCGGCAGCGTGCCGAGTATGGCCACACGGTCGCGGGCGAGCCCGATTTCCTCCTCCGCTTCGCGCAGCGCGGTCTCGATGCGATTGCCGTCCCCGCCTTCGACCCGCCCGCCAGGAAAACTGATCTGGCTCGGGTGGTCTTTCATATGGGCCGTGCGCTGGGTCAGGAGCACGTGCACTTCGTCGTCGCGCGGCACCAGCGCCACCAGCACCGCGGCGAGCATCACACGCGCGCCGGGCGGCAGCGCGACTATGTGCTTGTCCAGCTCGCCCGGCGCAGTCGTGGGCTGCGCCAGCCGCGACACGACGTCGTCGCGCGTAAGCTGCGACCAGCGCAAGCTGCCGGCCTTCAGATCTTCCCGACCATCTGCTCGGGTTTGACCCACTCGTCGAATTGCTTCGCCGTTACATGGCCCAGCGCCAGCGCGGACGCTTTCAGGGTAAGGCCTTTCTTGTGCGCGTTTTTCGCGATCTGCGCTGCCTTGTCGTAGCCGATGTGCGGGTTCAGCGCGGTCACCAGCATCAGCGATTCGCGCATCAACTGCTCGATGCGCTCCTTGTTGGGCTCGATGCCGACCGCGCACTGCTCGTTGAAATTGGTGCAGCCGTGCGTGAGCAGTACCGCGCTGTGCATGAAATTGCGGATCACCAGCGGGCGGAACACGTTGAGCTCGAAATTGCCCGACGCGCCGCCGAGGTTGATGGCAACGTCGTTGCCGAACACCTGGCAGCACACCATGGTTAGCGATTCGGACTGCGTCGGATTGACCTTGCCCGGCATAATGGAGCTGCCCGGCTCGTTTTCCGGAATGCTCAGCTCGCCGATGCCGCAACGCGGGCCGCTCGCCAGCCAGCGCACGTCGTTGGCAATTTTCATCAGCGACGCGGCAAGCGTCTTCAGCGAGCCGTGCGCATGCACCACGCCGTCGCACGACGCCAGCGCCTCGAACTTGTTGGGCGCGGTGACGAACGGCAGCCCGGTGAATCTGGCGAGCTCCGCCGCGACCTTCACGGCGAATTTGGGATGGGCGTTGAGCCCGGTGCCGACCGCCGTGCCACCGAGTGCGAGTTCGCCCAGATGCGGCATTGCGGCGTCGACGTGCCTCAAACCGTGGTCGAGCTGCGCCACATAGCCCGAGAATTCCTGGCCGAGCGTCAACGGCGTCGCATCCTGCAGATGCGTGCGGCCGATCTTGACGATTTTCGCGAACTGCTTTGCTTTCTTGTTGAGCGTATCGCGCAGCTTCTTCACCGCCGGCTTCAGTTCTTTTTCCAGCGCGATCACCGCCGCAACGTGCATCGCCGTGGGGAAAGTGTCATTCGACGACTGGCCCATGTTCACGTCGTCGTTGGGATGCACCAGGCGTTTTTCGCCGCGTTCGCCGCCGAGGATTTCGGACGCGCGGTTGGCGAGCACCTCGTTGACGTTCATATTGGTCTGCGTGCCCGATCCGGTCTGCCACACCACCAGCGGGAACTCCGCATTGTGTTTGCCGGCCAGCGCCTCGTCCGCCGCCTTGACGATGGCTTTGCCCTTCTTGTTGTCGAGCAGGCCGAGCGCCATGTTGACGACCGCGGAGGCGCGTTTGACCATGACCTGGGCAAGCACCACCGCCAGCGGCATGGTTTCGCCGGGAAAAGCGAAATTAATGCGGCTCCTTTGCGTCTGCGCGCCCCACAGGCGCTCCGCCGGCACTTCGATGTTGCCGAATGTATCGCGTTCGATTCTGAATTTTTCCATTGCCGTTCCCCGACTGATCAACAGGTTTTTGAATTACTGCATGCACGCTGCCTAGAACGGCAGCGTCAGATTGCCGCGCTCCGCGCCCGCGTCGACCACCGTCAGCGCCGTCATATTGACGATGCGGCGCACCGATGCCGACGGCGTCACGATGTGCGCAGACTTCGCCGCGCCGAGCAGGATGGGCCCGACCGTAATGCCGTCGCCTGCGGCCGTCTTCAGGAGATTGAACGCGATATTGGCGGCGTCCAGCGTCGGCATGATCAGCAGATTGGCATCGCCCTTCAGACGTGACAGCGGAAAGGCCTGCCGGCGCACTGCGCCGGACAGCGCCGCGTCGCCGTGCATCTCGCCCTCGATCTCGAGTTCGGGCGCGACCTTTTCGATGAGGGCGAGCGCCGCGCGCATCTTCTGCGCCGACGGCGTGTTCGCCGTGCCGAAGCTCGAATGCGACAGCAAGGCGATTTTCGGCGTCATGCCGAAGCGCCGCACTTCCTCCGCCGCCAGCACCGTCATTTCAGCGAGCTGCTCGGCGCTCGGATCGAAATTCACATAGGTATCGCAAATGAACACCGTGCGTTGCGGCAGCATCAGAAGATTCATCGCGTAATAATTGTTGACCCCGGAACGCCGCCCTATGACCTCGTCGATATAGCGCAGGTGGATGTCATAACGGCCGAAAGTGCCGCACAGCATGCCGTCGGCAGCGCCCAGATGTACCGTCATAGCGCCGATCAGCGTGTTGCGCCGGTGCATTTCGGCCTTGGCGTACTCCTGCGACACGCCGCGCCGCGCGGTGAGCCGGTAGTATTCCTGCCAGTAGTCGCGGTAGCGCTCGTCCTGATCGGGGTTGATGAGTTCGAAATGCACGCCCGCCTTCAGGCGCAGCCCGAAGCGCTCGA
>CAMBSS010000015.1 GCA_945870465.1 Bordetella parapertussis
ACTGGCGCGCGCGGCGCCGCTCATGCCGACATCGATGCGCTCGCGGATGCTATCGTGCGGCTGTCCGCGCTCGCGCTCGATTTGAAGGATGTAGTTGCGGAGCTCGATATCAATCCGCTGTTCGTGTTTCCCAGGGGCCAAGGCGTGAAGGCGGGCGATGCCTTGATCAAGCCGCTGGTGCGTTCCTAGAGCAGTTCAAAAGCATTTTTAACCGCCGATAAACGCCGATGAACGCCGATCACGTTACCGTTATTGAGTAATGACAGTCGCGAGCGCAGAATTGCGCAATATGGAGGCTGGCTGAAGTGTTATCGAATCCGTCAACTAAATCGGCAGCTAAACTTTCAGCCAATACACGTTGGGCGTCGTCGGAGACAGTGTGAATACTTGGGGCATCCCTGATTGGCTAGAGACTGAGGTAAGGGCTCGCGACAAGGTGTGTGTCTATTGCGGAACCGAAATGCTCGAGAAAATCCCAAAAGGGCACGCGCGTAGGACGGCAGCCACATGGGAACACATCATTAACGATGCTCGCATCATTACGCGGGAGAACATCGCTCGTTGCTGCGCTGGTTGCAATTCAAGCAAAGGTCAGAAAGATCTTGCCGCATGGCTGCTCTCCTCGTACTGTAAGAAACGTGGAATCACTAAGGACACAGTTTCGGACGTCGTGAAGCATGCGTTGCAGCGAACAATGCTCAAGGACGCCCAACCCCCGGTCGCAGGCGACGCGCGAGAAGCCGTGCGCGCCTGAACCGGAACGTTACTTTCTGTGATCTCTATGGTCATCAGCTTTTGACTTTATCTGCGTTCATCTGCGTTCATCGGCGGCCAAACGCTTTTGCATTAGGCTTTAAGGAAAATTATGCAGACCTCAACTGAAGTCACCCAACTTTGTGACGAACTGCGACGTTTCTTGCTCAAAGAAGTCGATCCACGCTCGCGCTGGATCGAGGAGAACGATGCCATTCCCGACGACCTCTTTGCGAAGACGCGCGAACTGGGACTCTTCGGCCTTACTATCCCCGAGCAGTACGGCGGTATCGGTCTCGACCTCGCGGGCAAGTGCGCGATCGAGGAAGTCATGGGGTCGACCAATTACGGGTTTGCGACGCTCATCGGCAATCACACCGGCATCAGCACGACCGGCATCACGGCGCTTGGCAACGAGGCGCAAAAGAAAAAATACCTGCCGCGTATGGCGACAGGTGAATGGGTCGGCTGCTTTGCGCTCACCGAAGCCGAGGCGGGCTCCGATCCGGCCGCGATGCGGACCACCGCGGTGAAAAAAGGTGATCGCTACGTATTGAACGGCGAAAAGATTTACATCACCAATGCGCCGGTTGCAAACATCTTCACCATGATGGCGGTCACTGATAAGAGCAAGGGGGTGAAAGGCATTTCGGCTTTCGTCCTCGAACGCGGCTTCAAAGGGCTGTCGGTCGGCAAGAACGAATTGAAAATGGGCATGCACGGCTGCACGACGGCGCCGGTCATCATGCAAGATTGCGAAGTGCCGGCGGAAAACCTGCTCGGCGCCGAAGGTATGGGTTACGTGCAGGCGTTGAAGACGCTCACCGCCGGGCGCGTCACCGTCGCCGCGCGCTGCTGCGGCATGATGGACAAGCTGATTGCCCGCAGCGCCGATTACATGAAAGTGCGCAGCCAGGGCGGCCACAAGCTTGCCGAGTACCAGGGGTTGCAGTGGATGCTCGCGGACATGGCGGTCCAGCGTGACGCGGCGCGTTTGCTGACGCGACGCGGCATAGACACGCTGATGAGCGGGGAACGTGGCACGCTCGAAGCCGCAATGGCGAAACTTTATGCAACCGAGGCGCTCGGCAAAGTGGTCGATGCCGCGGTGCAGATCCACGGCGGCATGGGTTACATGCGCGAGGCGGGCATCGAAACGACCTACCGCGACGCGCGCATCGTGCGCATCTACGAAGGCACTTCCGAAATCCAGCGCAACATCATTGCTGCGCAGATATTGAAAGACCATTAAAGCTTAAACCTGGAACCGCAAAGGACGCAAAGGGCGCAAAGGAAAACCGGGAAAGCAGTATTCTTGTAGTTATTGTTTTTGGTTTGCTTCTACCTTCGTGTCCTTTGCGTCCTTCGCGGTTCAAGATTGAGTTTTTCGATAGCCCAGTACACAGAGTGAGAGGTGAAGAAGTGGCGACAGTTCAGCAATTGATGAGTCTGGAAGGCCGCGTGAGCGTGATTACCGGCGGCGCGACCGGCCTCGGTCTGCAGATGGCGCATGCACTGGCGGAGGCGGGCTCGCACATCGTGATCTCCTCGCGCAAGCTCGAAAACTGCGAGGCGGCGGCGCACGAGATAGAGAAAATTGGCGTCAAGGCGCTCGCCGTCGGCTGCGACGTGACGAAAGCCGATCAGGTCGAGGCGATGAAAGATGCGGTGCTGAAAAAATTCGGGCGCGTCGACGTGCTGGTGAACAACGCAGGCCGCGCGTGGGTGGCGCCGCCGGAAGATATGCCGCTTGACCGTTGGCAGCAGGTATTGGACCTCAATATCACCGCGCCATTTTTGTGCGCGCAGGCGTTGGGCCGCGAAATGATCAAGGCGAAGCGCGGCAAGATCATCAACATCGCATCGATTGCCGGCCTCGTCGGGCGCAATCCGCAAGCCTACAACTCGATTGCTTACGGCACGAGCAAAGGCGCGCTGGTCAATTTCACGCGCGATCTCGCCGTCAAATGGGCGCAGCATAATATCCAGGTCAATGCGATCTGCCCGGGGTTTTTCGTGACGTCCATCAACGAGAAAATGTTCGAAAAAAACGCGGAGCAGATATTGCGCGAGATCCCGCTGCATCGCACCGGCGGCGGCGACGACCTGAAAGGCATTTCGGTGCTGCTCGCGTCCGATGCGTCGAACTTCATGACTGGAGCAGTGATTCCGGTGGATGGCGGTTCCACCGCCTGGTAACTCTTGGGGAGAGACGAAAAAGCAGGATAGACGATAGACGGTTTTCCTTCTCTCGTCTCTCGCCTGGCGTCTCTCGGGTTATTCCGCCTTCACGCCCGCCGCTTTAACGACTTTCGACCACGTTTCGTTTTCCTTGCGCACGAATTCGGCGAACTGTGCGGGCGTGTTGCCGATCGGTTCCATGCCCTGGCTGGCGAGACGCTCCTTCACGTCGGGCAGCTTGAGCAATTTGGCGGCATCGGCCGAAAGACGCTCGGTAATGTCGCGCGGCAGCTTGGCCGGTCCCCACATGCCGAGCCACAGGCCGGCGTAAAAACCGGGCACGCCGGCTTCGGCTATCGTCGGCACGTCCGGCAGCGCAGGGGTGCGTTGCGTGCCGGTTACACCGAGCGCTTTGACGCGTCCCGCCTTGATGAATGGAATGGCGACCGACAGCGTGTCGAACAGCATGGACACCTGTCCCGAAAACAAGTCCGGATAGACCAGTGCAGTGCCTTTGTACGGGATGTGCGTCATGTTGATGCCCGTCTGCAGCTTGAGCAATTCGCCCGACAGGTGGAATTGCGTGCCGACGCCCGACGAGCCGTAATTGAGCTGGCCAGCCCTGGCTTTAGCCAGCGCAATGAAATCCTTGAGTGAAGCGGCTGGCAGCGTGCCTGACACCATGAGCACTGTAGGCGTCGACGATAGCTCCGTAATCGCCGCGAAATCTTTCATCGGATCGTACGGCGGCTTCGCGTAAAGGTGAGGGCCGATCGCGTGCGTGCTTACGGTCGAAGTGAGGATGGTGTAGCCGTCGGGCTGCGCGTCGAGCATCAACCGCGAGCCTATGGTGCCGCCGGCGCCGGGACGGTTGTCGACGACCACCTGGTGGCCGAGACTTTCGCTGAGCTTTTGCGCAACGACCCGCGCGAGCAGGTCGGTGGCGCCGCCCGGCGGAAACGGGACGATCATGCGCACGGGCTTGGTCGGGTACGTTTGCGCGAGCGCAACGCCACTCATCAGCCATGCGCTGGCGGCGATCAATAACACAATTATTTGTCGTGGTTTCATGCGGGCGCCTTTCCTGGTCGCGGTTATCGTAGCACGGCAAAATCTGCCGCCGCGCTCTGTACGGTCTGAGACATACCGGGTTGATACACTGTTTTACAATTTTCCGGGTTTGCGGCGGCGGTAAATCTCCACCGCCGCCGCCATTTCCTCTATGATAACCGGCTGTTTGCGCGGCGCCATGCGCGCCCATAAATAAAGAGAAAAAGTCCCATGCGATTCGTTAAATGGCTGGTCTCACAATTGCACTGGCTGCTGCTTTTTCTGGCAGTGGCCGCAGGTGCGGGTTATTACGTTTACACGCGGCCCGCGGAAGACGCGCAGCCGGCGGCCGGCAAGAAAGGCGGCCGCGACGCGGCTTCCCGCGTCACGCCAGTCGTTGCGCAGCCGGCGGCCAAGAAGGACGTCAATGTTTACCTGACCGCGCTCGGCACGGTGACGCCATTAAAGACCGTGACGGTCAGAAGCCGCGTAGACGGCCAGTTGATGCGCGTGCTGTTTCGCGAAGGACAGCTGGTGCGAGAAGGCGAGTTGCTGGCGGAAATCGATCCGCGCCCGTTCCAGGCCGCGCTGATGCAGGCTGAAGGGCAGATGACACGCGACCAGGCTTTGCTCGCGAACGCGCGCATCGACCTCGAACGCTACCGTGTGCTGCTCGCGCAGGATTCGATCGCCAAGCAGCTCGTCGATACGCAGGCCGCCCTGGTGAAGCAGTATGAAGGCACAGTGACCATAGATTCCGGCCTCGTCGACAATGCGCGCCTGCAACTCGCGTACTCGCGGGTGGCGGCGCCAATCCCGGGCCGGCTCGGTTTGCGCACGGTGGACGCGGGCAATATCGTGCGCTCGAGCGACACCAGCGGTCTCGTCGTCATCACGCAGTTGCAGCCAATCACCGTTATCTTCACGATCCCGCAGGACAATCTGCAGGTCGTGTTGAAGCGTATCCAGTCGGGCGACAAGGTGCCGGTCGACGCCTTCGACCGCGATCAGAAAGTGAAGTTGGCCAGCGGAGTTCTGCTGACCATCGACAACCAGATCGATACGACCACCGGCACCGTCAAGCTCAAAGCGCAGTTTCCCAACGACGACAGCAAGCTCTTTCCCAACCAGTTCGTCAATGTGCGCATGCTGATCGACACCCGCGCCGAGGTCACCACCGTGCCGAGCGCGGCACTCCAGCGCGGCGCGCGCGGCCTCTTCCTTTACGTGGTCAAGGAGGACCGTACGGTTACCCTGCGCGACGCAAAAACCGGGCCGACCGAAAACGACTACACGGTGATCGAGTCCGGCATCGAACCCGGTGAACTCGTCGTCACCGACGGCATGGACCGTCTGCGCGAGGGCGCGAAAGTCGAGTTGCCGACCAAGGATGGCGCTGCGCCAGGCAAGGGCGGCGATGGCACGCGGCGAAAAGGCGGCGGGCGCCGCAAAGGTGGCGAAGCGGCCGAAGGCGACAAGAGCGGCGCCGCTGAGAAAAGCGCCGCCGAAAAAAACGCCGGCGAGAAAAGTAGTGCTGATAAGAGCGAGGGCGGCAAGGGCGGCGGCGACAAGAGTGGTAGTGAGGGCGGCCGTCGCTACAAAGGCGACGGTGAAAGAAGCGGCGCGGGCGATAAGGCAGCCAGCGCAGGCAAAAGCGAAGGCGACAAAGGCAGCGGAGAAGGCCGCCGCTATCGGGGCGGTCGCGATAAGGGTGGTGACGCAAAAAGCGGCGAGAAGGCGGGCGAATAACCAGCGCACCTGACGGATGAACCCCTCTCGTCTATTTATTCTGCGCCCGGTGGCGACGTCGCTGCTGATGGTCGCCATTCTGCTGTCGGGCGTTTTCGCCTACCGGCAGCTGCCGCTGTCGGCGCTGCCGGAAGTCGACTATCCGACGATACAGGTGGTCGCTTTTTATCCGGGCGCCAGTCCCGACGTCATGACGTCATCGGTGACGGCGCCGCTCGAGCGCCAGTTCGGGCAGATGCCGGGCTTAAAGCAGATGTCGTCGACGAGCTCCGGCGGCGCGACGGTGATCACACTCCAATTCAACCTCGAGCTTCCCCTCGACATTGCCGAGCAGGAGGTGCAGGCCGCGATCAACGCCGGCTCCAACCTGTTGCCGCCCGATTTGCCGGCGCCGCCCATCTACAGCAAGGTCAATCCGGCCGATACGCCCATCCTTACCCTCGGCGTGACGTCGAGCACGCTGCAGCTGCCCGCGGTGCAGAACCTCGTCGATACGCGGCTCGCGCAGAAGATCTCCCAGGTTTCCGGCGTCGGCCTCGTGACGCTGAGCGGTGGGCAGCGTCCGGCGGTGCGCGTGCAGGTCAATCCCAAGGCGCTCACCGCCAACGGGCTGAATCTGGAGGATGTCCGCCTGGGCATCGCGGCCTCCAACGTGAACCAGGCCAAGGGCAGTTTCGACGGGCCGCAGCGTGCTTACACCATAGACGCCAACGATCAGCTGCGCACCGCGGCCGAATACAGTCGCGTCGTCATCGCGTATCGCAACGGCGCGCCTATTTTCCTTGCGGACGTCGCCGACGTCGTCGAGGACGCCGAGAACGTGCGGCTCGCCGCGTGGATGAACGACGTGCCGGCGGTCATCGTCAACATTCAGCGCCAGCCCGGCGCCAACGTCATCGAGGTCGTCGACCGCGTGAAGGCCTTGCTGCCGCAATTGCAGGGCTCGCTGCCGGCGTCGATCGACATTGCCGTGCTGACCGATCGCACCACGACCATCCGCGCCTCGGTGAATGACGTGCAGTTCGAATTGCTGCTCGCGGTGGCGCTGGTGGTGATGGTGATATTCGTGTTCCTGCGCAATGTCGCTGCCACCATCATCCCCAGCGTTGCAGTGCCGCTGTCGCTGGTCGGCACGTTCGGCGTGATGTACCTCGCCGGCTTCAGCATCAACAATCTGACCCTGATGGCGCTGACGATCGCGACCGGCTTCGTGGTCGACGACGCGATCGTCATGATCGAAAACATTTCGCGCTACATCGAAAAGGGCGAGGAGCCGATGGCGGCCGCCCTCAAAGGTGCCGAGCAGATCGGCTTCACGATCATCTCGCTGACCGTATCGCTGATCGCAGTGCTGATTCCGCTGCTGTTCATGGGTGACGTGGTGGGGCGGCTCTTTCGCGAATTCGCGATTACGCTCGCCGTGGCCATCCTGATCTCGGCGGTGGTGTCATTGACCCTCACGCCGATGATGTGCGCGCGCCTGCTGCGCCATACGCCGGAAGCCGAGCAGAGCAAGTTCTATCGCACGACCGGCCGCTGGTTCGACGCCATCATCGCGCGCTACGGCGTAATGTTGAAATGGGTACTCGACCGCCAGGGCCTGACGCTGCTGGTCGCCATCGGCACGCTGGCAATAGCCGTGGTGCTGTATGTTTTCATACCCAAGGGATTTTTCCCGGTGCAGGACACCGGTGTGATCCAGGGCATATCCGAAGCCCCGCAATCGATTTCATTCGGCGCCATGGCCGAGCGCCAGCAGGCGCTGGCCAAGGTCATCCTCGAGGATCCGGCGGTCGAAAGCCTGTCCTCGTTCATCGGCGTCGACGGCACCAACACGACGCTCAACAGCGGGCGCATGCTGATCAATCTGAAAGAGCATTCGAAACGCGCGGGCATGACCGAGGTCATCCGCCGGTTAAAGGAACGGCTGGCCCACCACGAAGGCATGATGCTCTACATGCAGCCGGTGCAGGACCTGACGATCGAGGACCGCGTAAGCCGCACGCAATTCCAGTTCACGCTCGACACCGCAAACCCGGAAGAACTGGGCGTGCAGGCGCGCCGCGTGGTGGAGGGCATGGCGCAGCTGCCGCAGGTCATCGACGTCGCCAGCGACCTGCAGGACCAGGGGTTGCAGGCGTTCCTGCAGATCGACCGCGATTCCGCGGGGCGGCTGGGCGTCACGACGGCTGCCATCGACAACGTGCTGTACAACGCGTTCGGCCAGCGCCTGGTGTCGACGATATTCACGCAATCGAGCCAGTATCGCGTCGTGCTCGAGGTCAAACCCGAGTTTCGCAAGGGGCCGGGCTCGCTGCTTGACCTTTACGTGCCGAGTAACACCGGCACGCAGGTGCCGCTTTCCGCGATCACCAAGCTGGTGGAAAAGCCGGGGCCGCTGGCGATCAACCATCAGGGCCAGTTTCCCGCCGCGACCATCTCATTCAACGTGGCGAAAGGCTATTCCCTGGGCGACGCCGTCAAGGCGATCGAGCAACTGCAAAAAGATCTCGCCGTGCCGATCAGCGTGCGCACGACTTTCCAGGGCGCGGCTGCCGCATTTCGCGCATCGCTGGGGAATACGCTCCTCCTGATACTGGCGGCGATCATCACGATGTACATCGTCCTCGGCGTGTTGTACGAAAGCTATATACACCCGGTGACCATTTTGTCGACGCTGCCGTCCGCCGGCGTCGGCGCGCTGCTGGCGCTCATCATTTCGCGCACTGACCTCGGCATCATCGGCATCATCGGCATCATTCTTCTCATCGGCATCGTCAAGAAAAACGCGATCATGATGATCGACTTCGCGCTCGACGCCGAACGCACCGAAGGCAAATCTCCGCGCGAAGCGATCTACCAGGCCTGCCTGCTGCGTTTCCGGCCGATTCTGATGACCACGATGTCGGCGCTGCTGGGGGCGCTGCCGCTGATGCTGGGCGGCGGGGTGGGTTCCGAGCTGCGCTTTCCGCTCGGCGTCACCATGGTCGGCGGCCTTATCGTCAGCCAGTTGCTGACGCTGTTTACCACGCCCGTGATCTATCTCGCGTTTGACCGCCTGGCGCGGCGCGTCGAGAACGGTGTGGAAAAAAGCGGCGCGCGTCAGGTACCTCGCACCCCGGCAGAGAGCGAGCGGCCATGAACATGTCCGAACCCTTCATCCGGCGTCCGGTCGCGACCACCCTGCTGACCATCGGGCTCGCGCTGGCGGGCGCCGTGGCGTTCAGGCTGCTGCCGGTTTCGCCTTTGCCGCAGGTTGATTTTCCGACGATTTCTGTGGGCGTGTCGTTGCCGGGCGCCAGCCCGGAGACGATGGCGGCGACCGTCGCGACGCCGCTGGAGCGCGCGCTCGGTCGCATCGCCGGCGTCACCGAGATCACCTCGTCGAGTTCGCTCGGCAATACGCGCATCACGCTGCAATTCGATCTAGACCGCGACATCGATGGCGCCGCGCGCGACGTGCAGGCGGCGATCAATGCCGCGCGCGGCACGCTGCCGACCGGCCTGCCGAGTAATCCGAGCTATCGCAAGGTCAACCCGGCCGATGCGCCGATCATGCTCATTTCACTGACCTCGGACAAGCTCGATCGCGGGCAGATGTACGACGCGGCCTCCACCATACTGGCGCAAAAGCTGGCGCAGGTGAAAGGCATCGGCCAAGTCACGGTGGGCGGCAGCTCGTTGCCCGCGGTGCGCGTGGAGCTGAATCCGACTGCACTGAACAAGTACGCGATCGGGCTCGACGAGGTGCGCACCGCGATCAGCGCGAGCAACGCGAACCGTCCCAAGGGCACGGTCGAGGACGGCGACCGCCAATGGCAGATCTATGCCGACGACCAGGCCAAGAAAGCGAGCCAGTACCTGCCGCTGATCGTGGCCTATCGCAACGGTGCCGCGGTGCGTCTGGAGGACGTCGGCGAAGTGGTGGACTCGGTGCAGGACCTGCGCAACGCCGGTGTCTCGAACGGCAAGCCGGCGGTGCTCGTCATCCTTTACCGGCAGCCCGGCGCCAACATCATCGAGACCGCGGATCGCGTGCGCGAAATCCTGCCGCAGTTGCAGGCCTCGATTCCGCAGGCGATCGACCTGAACGTGGTGATGGAGCGCACCACCACTATCCGCGCGAGCCTGCGCGAAGTCGAGCGCACGCTGCTCATATCCATGGGGCTGGTGATCGCGGTGGTGTTCGTGTTCCTGCGCAACTGGCGCGCCACGCTGATCCCGAGCGTCGCGGTGCCGGTATCGCTGATCGGCACGTTCGGCGCCATGTACTTGTGCGGCTACAGCCTCAACAACCTGTCGCTGATGGCGCTGACGATCGCCACGGGCTTCGTCGTCGATGATGCGATCGTGGTGCTCGAAAACGTGTCGCGCTATATCGAGAAGGGCCTGACGCCGTACGAGGCGGCTCTGCGCGGCGTGCGCGAAGTGGGCTTTACGGTGCTGTCGATGAGTGTCTCGCTGATCGCGGTGTTCATTCCCATTCTGCTGATGGGCGGCATCATCGGGCGTCTGTTCCGCGAGTTTGCGGTCACGCTGTCGGTCGCGATCCTGATTTCGCTGGTGCTGTCGCTGACGACCACGCCGATGATGTGTGCGCGCCTGCTCAAGCCGCAGACCGCGGGCGGCCATGGCCGCCTGTATCACGCGAGCGAACGCGTATTTGCGTGGATCTCGCGCGGCTACGAGAGAACACTCGGCTGGGCGCTGCGCCATCCGCGGTTCATCGTCACGCTGCTGCTCATCACGGTGTGCCTGAACGTTTTTCTCTACGTCATCATCCCGAAGGGATTCTTTCCGCAGCAGGATACCGGTCGCCTGACCGGCAACATCCAGGCCGACCAGAGCATCTCGTTTCAGGCCATGCGCGAGAAGCTGTCGGCTTTCGTTGAAATCGTGCAAAGCGACCCCGCGGTGGAAAGCGTTACCGGCTTCACCGGCGGCGGCCAGCGCAACGGCGGTTTCATGTTCATTTCCCTGAAGCCTTTGAAGGAGCGCCAGTTGTCGGCCGACCAGGTGGTGGCGCGTTTGCGCGGCAAGCTGGCACAGGTGCCGGGGGCGAACCTGTTTCTGAACCCGGTGCAGGACATCCGCGTCGGCGGACGGCAAAGCAACGCGTCGTATCAGTTCACCCTGCAAGCGGACGAACTGGAGACGCTGCGCAAGTGGACGCCGCGTCTTGAGCGCGCCCTGCGGGATGTGCCCCAGATCGTCGACGTGAATACCGACCAGCAGGTCAAGGGCCTGCAGACGACGCTCACGATAGACCGCGAGACCGCTTCGCGCATGGGCATCACGCCGAAGATGATAGACAGCACGCTGAATCTCGCATTCGGCCAAGCGCAGGTGTCGGTGATTTATTCGACGCTGAACCAGTACCGCGTGGTGATGGAAGTCGCCCCCCAGTACTGGCAAAGCCCCGAAGCGCTGAAAGGTGTCTACGTGCAGTCACCCACGCGCGGCCAGGTGCCGCTCGCGGCGTTCGCGCGCTACGAGCCGACGAACACGTCGCTGGCGGTCAATCACCAGGGACAGTTCGCCTCGGCGACGATTTCGTTCAACCTGCCGGTCGGCGGTTCGCTCTCGGACGCGGTGGAGGCGATCAACGCCACCATGGTGCAGATTGGAGCGCCCGCCACGTTGACCGGCAACTTCCAGGGCACGGCGCGCGCATTCCAGGCGTCGCTTAAAAGCCAGCCATGGCTGGTGCTCGCGGCATTGCTCACGGTCTACATCGTGCTCGGCATACTCTACGAGAGCTATGTGCATCCGATCACGATATTGTCGACGCTGCCTTCGGCCGGTGTCGGCGCGCTGCTCGCGCTGCTGCTCTTTCAGACGGAGTTCAGTATCATTGCGCTGATCGGCGTCATATTACTAATAGGCATAGTCAAGAAAAATGCGATTATGATGATCGACTTCGCGCTCGCCACCGAGCGTCGCACCGGCAAGCCGCCAGAAGAAGCGATTTTCGAAGCATGCCTGCTGCGTTTTCGCCCGATCATGATGACGACTATGGCGGCGCTGCTCGGCGCGGTGCCGCTGGCATTCGGCTACGGTGAGGGTTCGGAAATGCGCCGGCCGCTCGGCATTGCGATTGTCGGCGGCCTGATCCTGAGCCAGTTGCTGACGCTGTATACGACACCGGTGGTCTACATTTACCTCGACCGCTTCCGCCTGTGGTGCCAGCGGGTGTGGACCCGCTGGACTGGCCGGGTTGCATTGGAGACGCCATGAAATTTCGTACGGCCGTGAATATTCGCGTGCTCGCGGCGGCGGCGCTTGCATTGCTGGCCGCGTGTTCGGCGGGGCCCAAGTACGAGCGTCCCGCCGTGGATGCGCCGGCGGCTTACAAGGAAGCGGGCAACTGGAAAGTCGCGCAGCCGCGCGACGACGTCAAGCGCGACAAGTGGTGGGAGGTCTTTGGCGACGCTCAGCTTAACTCGCTCATCGCGCAAATCGATGTCTCGAACCAGAACGTGCGCGTCGCCGAAGCGAATTTCCGCCAGGCACGCACCCTCGTGCAGCAGGCGCGCGCGAGCCTCTTCCCGAGTGTTGACGGCCGCGCGTCGGTCTCGCGCAGCCGGTCTGTCGGCACTGCCGCGCGCGCCGGCACGACGGCCAACAATTACAACCTGGTGCTCGACGCCAATTACGAAGTCGATATCTGGGGCCGCGTGCGCAATACTGTGAGCGCCAACGTCGCCGGCGCGCAGGCGAGCGCCGCCGATCTTGAAATGGTGCGCCTGCTGGCACAGGCAGAATTGGCATTTAATTATTTCCAGTTGCGCGTGCTGGACCAGCAGCGCCAGTTGCTCGACGACACCGTGGCTGCCTTCCAGAAATCGCTCGAAATGACGCGCAACCGCTACACGGCGGGCGTGGCGGGCAAGGTCGACCTCGTGCAGGCGGAGACGCTGCTGAAAAGCACTCAGGCGCAGGCCATCGAGATCGGCGTGCAGCGCGCGCAGCTCGAGCATGCCATCGCGATTCTGGTCGGCAAGGCGCCGGCCAATTTCGCGCTGCCGCCGCAGACGGCGAAAGTGGCGGTGCCCGTGGTGCCTCTGAACCAGCCGTCGGAACTGCTCGAGCGCCGGCCCGATATTGCTGCCGCGGAAAGACGGGTTGCAGCGGCCAATGCACGCATCGGGGTCGCCAAGTCGGCCTTCTTCCCGTCACTCACCCTGTCCGGCTCGGCGGGTTTCGAGAGTTCGCGGCTTGCCGACTGGTTGAACTGGCCGAGCCGCTTCTGGGCGATCGGCCCCGCGATCGCGCAGTCCATCTTTGACGCGGGCTTGCGCCGCGCGCTGACCGACCAGGCGATTGCCGTCTATGACGCCAACGTAGCGGCCTATCGCCAGACGGTGCTCGAAGGCTTTCAGGAGGTCGAGGACAATCTCGCTGCGCTGCGCATACTGGAAGAACAGGAAAAAGTGCAGGAAGAGGCCACTGTCGCCGCACGCCAGTCGATGGATTTGACGATTAATCAATACAAGGCCGGCACTGTGAGTTACCTGAACGTGGTGACCGTGCAATCGGCGTGGCTCAACAATGAACGCGCGTTGGTCGGCATACGCGGGCGCCGCCTCGCCGCGGCGGTCACGCTGGTCAAGGCGCTCGGCGGCGGATGGAATGCGGCGGAACTGCCGGCCGGCGGACGCTAGCCGGCGCGCGCCGAAGTATTTTCGAATCGGTTTCAAGGGGAGAACAACTTATGGTCAGCAAAGGCCGCCAGTTCAGGGATTTGATCAACGCACCGGAAATTCTCATTCAGCCCGGTATCTATGACGGCTATACCGCGCGCCTGGTCGAGCAGTCGGGGTTCAGGACCGCGTCGATTTCCGGCGCGGGCGTGTCCGAGAGCCGCATGGGCTGGGCTGACCGCGGCGTCATGACGTTCGACGAGAACCTCGACAACGCGAGGAGGCTCGCCGATTGCACCGACCTCGTGCTGCGCGCCGATGCTGATACCGGCTACGGTAATGCGATGAACGTGCATTTCGTGGTGCGCGCGTTCGAGAAGGCCGGCATGGGCGCTCTCATGTTCGAAGACCAGGTCTGGCCCAAGCGCTGCGGTCACATGGCCGGCAAGTCATGCATACCTGCCGAGGAGATGGTGCAGAAGGTCAAGGCCGCCGCCAATGCGCGCCGCGACCACGATTTCGTGATCGTCTCGCGCACCGACGCGGCGGGTCCGCTGGGCGTGGACGAGGCGATACGCCGGCTCAATATGTATGCCGAGGCGGGCGCCGACGTCATGTACGCCGATGCGCTGCTGTCGAAGGAAGACATCGCCAAAGTCGCGAAGGGCGTGCCGAAGCCGCTGATCGTCAACATGGGCCTCGGCATGCGCTCGCGCAAAACCACGCCGCTGATGTCGCCCAAGCAGTTGCAGGACATCGGCGTCGCCGGCGTGAGCTATCCGCGCATCCTGTCGACCGCGGCTTTGAAAGGCATGATGAACGCGATGGCGGTTTTCAAGGAAGAAGTCGTCAAGCACAACCGCGTCATCGACCGTCCCGATCTGCTGGCGTCGTTCGACGAACTCAACGACCTGATGGGGATGAAAGAACTCGACGAGCTGGAAAAGAAATTCGCGAGCAGCTAATGCTTACGGCAAAAGCTTTTACCGCAAAGGCGCAAAGGCGCCAAGAAATGCAAAAAGCGGTATCTGCGCCGGATTAATGCGGATTAAAAGCGCAATATAAAAGCATTTCGGAATGGGGCAATTGGATGTTCTTTGCGCCTTCGCGCCTTTGCGGTTCAAGATTGAAGGTAATGGGTTTCAAAGGTTGAGACTATGGGCATGACGATAGCCGAGAAGATCCTCGCAAAAAAAAGCGGGCGCGACCGCGTGGCGGCGGGCGATCTCGTCACGGTGAAGGTCGACACCGTGGTGCTGTTCGACAACAACTTCATGCCCAGTATCTGGCAGGACATGCTGAAAATGGAGCATCCCGAGCGCGTGGTGGTGATACTCGACCACCGCGTGCCGGCGCCGACCATACAAAGTGCAGGCGCGCACCGCACGGCGCGCAAATTCGTCGAGAAATTCAAAATCGCGCGCTTTCACGACGTCGGCGGCACGCAGGGTATCTGCCACCAGGTGGTGGCGGACCAGGGCTACGCCTTGCCCGGAACGGTGCTGGTATGCAGCGACTCGCACACCTGCAGCGCTGGAGCATTCAATTGCATTGCGCGCGGCGTCGGCGGACCGGACGTCATGTATTCTGCGGCCAAGGGCGAAACCTGGTTCAGGGTAGGCACGACAGTGCGTTACGAGATGACCGGTGCGTTGAGTAAGGGCGTGACGGCCAAAGACGTGTTTCTGCACATTGCGGGCACTTACGGCGATCATGCCACGCAGAACGTCGAGTTCGGCGGATCGGCGCTCGCGGGCCTGTCGATGAGCGCGCGCAAGACGCTATCGACCATGGGCGCGGAGCTGTCGTGCGAGTTCGCCACGTTCGAAGCCGACAGCGTGCTCGCCGATTACCTGCGCGCTTGCGGAAAAACAGACATCGAACCGGTATCTCCCGATAGCGACGCCAAGTATGCCGACGTGCGCAAAATCGATTTGAGCAAATTGGAACCCCTGGTGGCGCTGCCGGATTCGGTGCTCAAGAATTCGCGCGGCATCAGCGAAGTCGCGGGCACACGCGTCGATCAGGCTTTCATAGGTTCTTGCGCCAACGGCACGCTCGACGACCTCACGCTGGCCGCACAGGTGCTCGCCGGCCGCAAGGTATCACCGCAGACGCGGCTCATCATCACGCCGGGTTCCATGCATGTTTATCGCGAGGCGCTGCGCACCGGCGTAATCGCGGTGCTCGCGGAAGCGGGCGCCGTCATAACGAATCCAACGTGCGGCGCGTGTGGCGGGGGGCATATGGGAGTGCTCGGGCCGGAGGAGGTCTGCATCACTGCCAGCACGCGCAATTTCAAGGGGCGCATGGGCGATCCGAGTTCCAAGGTCTATATGGCATCGCCGGCCACCGTCGCCGCTTCCGCCATCAAGGGTGTGATCACGCATCCCGGCGAGTTCCTGCAATGAATGGCTTGCCGCAAAGGCGCAAAGACGCAAAGAAGATCAAGTCAAGAATGGCCGACCCAATTCCAATCGACCTTGAATCACCAGTAACCACTGTCAACAGAGTGACTGCCTTTTATATGTATTTGTTTTGCCGTCCTTTGCGTCTTTGCGCCTTTCCGGCGAGTTCCTGCAATGAAAATGGCTTGCCACAAAGGCGCAAAGACGCAAAGAAGATCAAGTCAAGAATGGGCGACCCAATTCCGATCGACCTTGAATCACCAGTAACCACTGTCAACAGAGTGACTGCCTTTTATATGTATTTGTTTTGCCCGTCCTTTGCGTCTTTGCGCCTTTGCGGCCAGGGTTGGATTCGATGAACTTCAAAGCCAAAGTCTGGAAATTTCCGGACAACATCAACACCGATCTCATCCTGCCGAATCGCGCGTTTTACCTGACGCCTGAAGAGCAGGTGAAGTTCGTGTTTTCGGCGAACCGCCCGGGCTGGAGCGATCTCGTGCAGCCGGGCGACATCCTGATCGGCGGGCGCAATTTCGGCATGGGTTCGAGCCGTCCCGCGGCGCGCTCGCTGCGCAACCTGAAGCTGAGTTGTCTGGTCGCGGAATCGATCAATGGATTGTTCTTCCGCAATAGCGTCAATTTCGGTTTTCCCGCGCTGGAGTGTCCCGGCATAGACGCCGCGTTCAACGAAGGCGACATTGCCGAAGTCTCGTTCGACGATTGCGCGGTGCGCAATCAGCGCACCGGCACTGTGCTCAAAGCCGCGCCTTTGCCTGATGCGCTCAGAAAATTGATGCAGGCTGGCGGATTGTTTCAGTTGCTGGAAGCGGAAGGTTACGTCGCGCCGAAAGCGGCGGCGAAGTAGCAGGTCAACCCGGGAGAAAAACTATGGTCGCACAATGGAATGTTTCACGCGTATGGGCGGCGTTCGTGCTGATACTGTCTTTGGCGCTCGGTGGCTGTGCGGGCGGCGGTGGAATCCCCGGGTTTAGCGTGCAAGACCAGATCGATGTGCTGATGACGGAAGGCCAGCAGCTCTACGCCGGCAAGAATTACGACGGGGCCATCGCCAAATTCGGCGAGGTCGTCGCCAAGGACGGTAAATACTGGCAGGCCTATGTCGGCATCGCGCGTTCTTACATAGCGAAAGGCAACTGGGCTGACGCTATAGCCAACGGCAAGAAAGCGTACGAGCTATCTCCCAAGGGGCAGGACGTAATTCCCGTACTGGGCCAGGCTTTGTATGGCGGCGGAGCCGACGCGCTGAAAAACGGCCGGCTGCAGGAGTCCGTCAGCCGCTTTACCGAATATCTCAAGCTCGAGCCCGGCAACACCAGCGCATGGCTCAACGTCGGCAAAGCCTTTCTGGGGCAGTCGCAATTCCGCGAGGCGCTCAATGCTTTCACGCAGGGACTTGCCAATGGCGGCGGGGCGGACCGCGCGGAGCTGATCCGCGGGCTGCTCGATGGCGGCATGCAGGCATTTTCACGCAACGATTTTCGCGGCGCCATCGATTCGCTGCGCGAATACCTTAAATTCGATTCGAAGAACCTCTCCGCGTATCTGAACCTCGCCAAGGCTTACTGGGAGTCCGGGGACCGCGGCGCCGCGGTTGATGCGTTTCGCAAGGTGCTCGAAATCGATCCGCGCCAGACCGAAGCCCTGCGGTTTTTGCTGCGCTGAGCTGAGCGGCCCCGCGTCAGGAACGCGGGGCGGTCAATCGGGCCGGCGTTAAGCCAGCCAGCGCGAGCCGGCTTTTTCCGCCAGCGCGAAAGCCTGCGTGCCGGCGCCCACCATGCCCGAATAGCGCGAGAAGAAAAGATAGCCGTCGAACGGTGCGTTGATCTCCTCGATGACTTCGTACGAGTAGAGGTCGATCACTTCGCCCAGGCGCGTGCCGGCCTTGATGAGCTTGCCCAGGTCCTGCGGCTCTTCATAATGTGAATTGAGATAGCCGCTGAAACGCGGCCGCAATTCGCGGCGCGCTTTGGTGTTGAAGTCGATCTGCCGCGGCGGCTTCGCGTTGCCTTTGAGCATGCCCATGTGCTTCAGCATGCCAGTCAGACCCTTGACCATCATCGCCGTGTAGTACTGCGAGGTCGCAGGGCCGAGGTAGCAGCCGCCGACTTCCGGGTTGACGGCGACGACGCCGATCGAATTCAGGTAATGCGCGGCGGAGCCGGCGAATTCGTTCTCGTGTACGAATGGGGCGCCGAATGCGCGCGCCAGCGCGATGTTGCGCGCTTTCAGTTCGGCAGGCGCCTTGCTGTTGTGGTCCACGCGCGCCTGCAGCCGGCCGCCGCTGCCGCCGGAATGGAAATCTATCAGGGCGTCCACATGATGCAGCACGTGTTCCGTTATCACGGCCGCGATCATCTGCGTCGTATTGCCGCGCGCATTGCCGGGATAAACCTCGTGCAGGTCGGTGCGGCCGTGCTGCTCGGGCGTGAGCCGGCCAAAGCCTGCCGTCGCCATCGGGTTGGCAACCGACACCAGTACTATCCTGCCGCTCAGCTTGGCAGTGTCCAGCCCGTTGATGAACTCGCGAATGGCCATGGTCGCGAGAAATTCATCGCCGTGCGTGTTGGTAATGATGCCGAACGTGGGCCCTTTTTTGCGGCCGGTGATGACGTGCAGCGGCACGCTTAGCTGCGCCCCATTCAACATCGTCGTTACCGGAAGGCGGGTGAAGGAACCGCCTTCTTTTTGTTTGGTCCAGCGCGGGGTTTTTGCGGTGCTCATGGAATCTTCCTGAAAATCTTGTTGTACATCGATGCGGGCGTTATGACAGGGGGGCTATCGTCGCCTTTGAAGTGCGGGCGGGAGCAGGAATTATTTCACTAACACCGGTTATTTCACCATTTCAAGCTCGACCAGGATGCGCTTTAACTGCTCGTTGTTGTCGGCCATCTCGCGTACCGTGTCGCGGGTGTTCTTGTAGGTGACTTCCCACAGATTTTTCTCGACGTCCTGACGCCACTCGTCGGTGCGCGTCAGCTTGCCGAATACGTCTTCCCAGTACGCGGTCTGCACCGCGCTGAGGCCGCGCGGTCCCATCACGCCGCGCCAACTCGCGTATTCAGAATTGATGCCTTGCTCTTTCCATGTCGGCACATCGGCGAAGCCCTGCAGCCGGCGCGGCGACGACACCGCGATGACGCGCAGCTTGCCGGATTGCGCCTGCGGCACGAAGCTGTTGACCGTCGAGACGGCGACATCGACGTGGCCGCCCAGCATGGCGGTCAGCGATTCGGCATTGGCGTTGAAGACCACGACGCGCAGTTTTTTGATGTCGACGCCCGCCGCTTTGAGCGCAAGACTGGTGGCGATGTGCAGTGCGCCGCCGCGGCTGGTAGCGACCGCGATGCTGTAACGCGTCGGGTCCTTGCGCAGCGCTTCGGCAAGATCTTTCGCGTTCTTGATCGGTGAATCGGGCCGCACGCCGTAGGCGAGATATTCGCTGAACAGCATCGCAAGCGGCGTGAAGTCGGTGTAGGTGTCTTTCGACACGCCGAGAATATTATTGGTCAGCACGCTGGCCGTCATCACGAACAGGTAATGGCCGTCGCCCGCGTGCTGGTTGAGATAGCTCATCGCTATCGTGCCGCCGCCGCCCGCCTTGTTGATGACGCTGCTCGTGCCGGACAGCATTTTCTGTTCCTGCAGCAGGCGTTGCAGTGTGCGGCCGGTGGTGTCGAACGCGGCACCCGGCGCTGCGGGCACGATGATCTCGACGTTTTTCTCAGGCTTCCATGCGGATTGCGGCCAGGCGGCTGCGCTCAGCAGCGCACCACCGGCAAGCGCCGCCGCGCGAAAATATCGCATCGAGTCGTTCATGGGCTGACTGTAGAGTTCAGTTCGGAAAACGGAACACCAGCGAAGGCTCTTCCATGCGCTCGCGCGGCTTGCGGATGCGGTCGGCCATTGCCAGCGCGAAGGGTGCTGTCTCCAGCAAGATCGTCTTCTGCACGTCGTTGAGTTTCAATCCCGCGCGCTCGGCGGTGCTCAACACGAAATCGCGCGTCTTGGCATCAAGGTCGGCGGCCACCGGGTCGTTGCCTTGAGGCGTTACTTTTGGTTGCGGCGCACCGGGTGTGAGTTGCGGATGGCGCGTATGCCAGTCAGTCGCGACCTGAAACGCATGGCCCGCGCGCAGCACTGTCGCCTCGTCAAAGGGCCGGCCGATGATCTGCATGCCCAACGGCAAGCCGCCGCTCGTTCCCACCGGCACGGCGAGCGACGGACCGCCCCATACGTTGGACGGCGTGAACACATTGGACTTCTGCCAGAAGTTGGAAGTCTTGTTCGCGTCGAGCCGCGGCGCGGGGCCGAAGCCGGCGGCGAGTACTACGTCGTATTTTTCGTAGAGCGGCCGGATGCTGGCGATAATACGGCGGTGCTCACGCGAGGCCTGCACGTAGTCCGACGACTGGAACAGACACGCTGGCAGCGCGCGTCCCAGAAAATCGCGCCCGAAATCGCCCGGCCGCGACTTCAGGTTGTCGTAGTGGATGGTATAGATTTCGGTTTCGCCGATGACCACCTTGGTGTCGAACGAATCCTGCAGTGGACGCGTCTGGCAGTCCTCGACCTTGGCGCCGAGTGTTTTGAATACCTCGATGGCGGCGTCCATCGCGCGCGCGAGATCGGGATGCGCGGGCATGTCCTTTTCCCAGTAATGGCGCAGCACGCCGATACGCACGCCCTTGATGTCTTTTTTCAGCCCGGCGCGGTAATCCGGGATGTCGCTCGCGATGCTGCCGGCGTCTTTGGGGTCGAACCCGGCAATCGACTGCAGCAGGATTGCGCAGTCTTCCACCGTGCGTGCCATTGGGCCGCAATGGTCGAAGGTAAACGAATTCGGTATCACGCCGGCACGGCTGACGAGCCCCGACGTCGGCATCAGGCCGGTGATGCCGCAGAACGACGCCGGGCCGCGGATCGAGCCGCCCGTGTCGGAGCCGAGCGACGCGGGGACGAGTCCCGCCGCGAGTGCCGCGCCCGAGCCGCTCGACGAGCCGCCGGTGAAATGTTCCAGATGCCAGGGATTGCGCGATGGCGGCCATGGCAAGTCGAACGACGGACCGCCGTGCGCGAACTCGTGGGTCTGCAGCTTGCCCAGCAATACGCAGCCGGCTTCGAGCAGCAGGCGCGTGGTGGTCGCGTCTTCCGCGGGAATATTTTTTTCGCAGACCTTGGAACCACCGGACGTCAGGATGCCCTTGGTGTCGTAGATGTCCTTCAGCGCGAACGGAATGCCGTGCAGCGGCCCGCGGTAACGTCCAGCCGCGATATCGGCTTCGGCTACGCGTGCCTGCTTGCGCGCGAGGTCGAAAGTGCGCGTGATGAACGCGTTCAACTGCGGTTCGAAAGTCTCGATGCGCTTGATCAGCGCTTCGGTGTATTCGAGCGGCGAGAGCTTGCGCGCGCGGATGAGGTCGGACGCTTCGGAGATGGTGAGGAAATGCAGATCTGTTGTCATATGGGGAAACCGCGGGAGCGTGAGAGGGTTCTTGCGTCGAATGAATATATCACAGGTTGTTTCCGGGGCGCGGGCATGCCCGGGTAGTGGACTGCAGGCGGCAGCGGGGCCCGAAAAATCACGCGGTGAAATTGACAGTGCGGGCGCCCGGCTTGTATAGTCCGATGCCGTTTTTTCATATGCGTCGTTGCGCACACCATTGCAGCGCCACTGCCGTTCCACCATTCAGGAGAACACCATGTCCGGCCTCACCTTGAAGCAAGCCAACACCATTGTCGAAGGCGCAATCGCCAAGGCGCACGAAATGAAAGTCAAACCGCTCGCCGTCATCGTGCTCGACGCGGCCGGCAATATCGTTTCCGCACAGCGTGAAGACAACGCGAGCATGTTCCGCATGGACGTGGCGATGGGCAAGGCGTGGGGCGCGGTGGCAATGGGCTGCTCGAGCCGCGCGCTCGGCAAACGCGCCAAGGACAATCCCAATTTCTTCCTGTCGCTGGCATCGACCGCCAAAGGCAAGTTCCTCCCGCAGACGGGCGCCGCGCTGATCAAGGATGCGGCCGGCAATATCCTCGGCTCGGCGGGCGCGAGCGGCGGCACGGGCGATGAAGACGAAGCGTGCTGCGTCGCCGGAATCGAAAAAGCCGGCCTTGCGGCTGATGTCTCCGCGTGAGGGGTAAGGAGTGAGGCAGAAAGCCTAAAGCGGAACAACGAAAGGATATTTATGAGCGAAGCGCAGGAGGCAAAAGACAACACCAAGAACCTGGGCGCGGTAAAAGCCGGCAACGGCAAATTCATTTTCCCGCTGACCAAGATGGCGGGCATGGACGCCGGCAACGGTTACTCGTCCGCGTTCGGCCCGGTGATTGAAGGCGAGCGCATGCAATGCGGCCTGATCCGCAAAGAGAAGGGCACCGGCGCCAGACCACATTTGCATCCGAACGAGCAGTGGAACTACATCGTGCAGGGCACGCTCCGCGTGAAGGTCGCCGACCAGCCCGAGCAATTGTGCGGGCCGGGCACGCTCCTCTACTTCCCGGCGAACACGGTGCACTCGACGGTGGCGACGCACGACGAAGACGTCTACTTCTTCACCGTCAAGGACCTGTCGCACGGCATCCACGGCAAGGCGGCCGACGGCAGCATGGCGGGACCGCATTACGACCCGGGGTTCGAGCCGAAGAAATAGTTTAGGCTGTAATAATTCCGCACAAAGGCCGCGAAGAGAAATCTTCGCGGCCTTTTGTTATTTTGGAACGGAGTAGGATATTGCGTGTGAGGTGAGATCAGGGCGACCAGGACCACCAGTGGAATTTCTACGACGACACCACCACGCCGCTGCTTGTTCTGCTCGGCGCCGCCGACCAGGATGCCGGGCCGCGCTCGTGCGTAGAGCAGGCGAAGCAGAACGCCGCCAAAGACATGCCGGTCGAGTACCACGTGTTTGCAGGGACGACGCATGCATTCGATCATTCCCTGATGGGCGACAAGCCCGCCGTATTTAATTGCGGGGGCCGCATCGTTACCCAACGTTATAACAAGCAGGCAGTCGATACGTCGTGGGAACTGATCGTCGATTTCATCAAGCGGCGGGTCGACGGTATGGCGGCGCGCTGATTCAGACGCAAACCGGCGATGCTATGATATGCGCCGGTGAATAGACGGAGTCCTTCGCAGTGAATCCCATCAAAAAAATCTCTTTTATCGGCGTCGGCAACATGGGCAACGCGATGGCGGGGCAGCTGGTCAAGAAAGGTTTCGACGTCACGGTGTTCGACGCGCGCGCGGAAACCGCGCAGGCATTCGTGAAGCAGCACGGCGGCACGGCTGCTGCAACGCTGGCCGCAGCGGGGCAGGGTGCCGACGCGGTGATATTCATGGTGCCCGACGACAAGGTCGTGCGCCAGGTGCTGTTCGCTGACGGGCTGGCCGAAAGTCTTGCCAAAGGCACGATGGTGATCGACATGAGCTCGTCGGCGCCCACCGGCACGATGGCGATCGGCAACGACCTGGATTCCCGCGGCATCGGCTACGTCGATGCGCCGGTGATGGGCGGCGTGATATTCGCCAAGGACGCGACGCTCGACATCATGGCGGGCGGCGATGCGGCGCTCGTCGAGCGCTGCAAACCGCTGTTCGACGCGATGGGACGCAAGCTCTATGTATGCGGCCCGCTCGGCAGCGGGCACGTGCTGAAATGCCTGACCAACTACATCAACGCCTGTGCGCTCATCAACACGCTGGAGGCGATGACCATAGGCGGCAAGTTCGGGCTCGACAGCAACGTCATGGCCGAAGCGATCGAAGCGATGTGCAACGGCCGCCAGCATCCGGTCGCCAAGAAAGTCGTGCCGCACGTGCTGACGCGTAAATACGGCACCGGCATGGCGATGCAGTTCATCGCCAAGGACGTGAAAATCGCCGTCGACAGCGCGCACAGCATAGGCGCGGCCGCGCCACTGGCGGAAAAGACGGCCGAGCTGTGGGCCGCCGCGTGCGAAAAACTCGGCGGCAAGCTCGACCAGACGGAGATTGTGCGGTTCTGGGAAGAGCAGACGGGCGTCAGGCTTTAGGCCCGAAAAACGCGGGGAAAGTCGCTGTGCTTGGCCGATGGGCGACCGGCGGCGTCGATACACTGGGTGAAGTTTGGCGTATACACCCCGCTGAGCGGACTCCCGATGAACATCAATACGATCAGGCTCGACCGGCCGGCCGGGCCGAATGCAACGGATGCGTCGCCCACTGCCGACGGCAGCTTCCAGGCCGCCTATGCACGGGTGGTCGGCGAGAACTCCGTGCCGGTCGCGCGCGCTAGCATGGCCACACGTACGCCGCGCGGGCAGGGGAGCCTGCCATCGGCGGACCGGGCTGCGCACACCGTCCATGCGGGCGACACGCTTTACGGGATCGTGCGCGCGCGCCTTGCGAAAATGGGCGTAGAAGCACCCGCCAATGCGGCGATGCAGGGCGTGAAACAGGTCGCGCAGGCGAACAACATCCGTAATCCCGACCGCATCTACGTCGGGCAGAAGCTCGATCTGACGGGGCTCGTAGCGACGTTCGGCTCCAGCCAAACCGCGCCGTTGGCCCGCGGCATCGATAGCTCTGTCGTTACCGACAGCGGAAGTGAGCCGCTGCGGCACTTGCGCTGGGAGGAGCCGGCGCCTGAGGCTGACGTGCAACTCGCGACCGATGAGGCGGACCTGCCCTCGACGGTTGCCAAGGTACCGCCGCACGATGCCGCCGCAGAGGCCAATCCCGCTCCCGGCACGCTATCTACGGCGCGCCAGATTGCCGTATACGAACAGAATGCGGCTATCGCGCCGGAAAAGCCGGCCGAACCAGCGAGTGCGTTGCCCGATATTCTGTACAAGGGTGTCGTCGGAAAAGTACTCGATGCATTGCCGCTCGAGCCGGCCACGCGCACAACGCTGCAGAAGGCCAACACGGTTGTCAGCGGCACGCTCACGGTGCGTTCACTTGGCGCACTCGCCGGCCTCGGCGGACCGCTACTCACCGTTGCCGGCCTGATCTGGGGCATCTTCTCGTCGCGGCAAATCGATTCGGCCGCGGCGAGCGTGGCGAAGGCGACCGGCGAAACGAAAGCAGCCGATGCGCCGAAACCCGCAGGCGATGCGGTGCGAATGGCGCGCACCGAGCCGCCGGAACCGCTCAACTAGGGAAAACCTGATTCACTGCTTTACGGAAGGCGGCTTGGGACGGCGCCGCGCCGAATAAGCTGGTAGTGAGATGCATTGTCGACCCGCGCCGGTATGCAGTGGCCGGCATATTGTTCTATGCTTGCCGCTCGCCACCCAAGGCGCCCGGTGACAAGGAACAAGCATATGCCCGCACGCATTCCCCTGATTTCTCCCGAAAGCGAACTCAACGCCGAACAACGCCGTGTTCTCGATGCCTTGCTTGGTCGGCGCGGCGGCAGAATTCCGGGGCCGTATCGTTTCACATTGCATTGTCCGGAAATCACGGAGCTGATGCACCCGCTTGGCGAACTGCTGCGGCTAAATAGCGCATTTCCGTTGCGCTTGTCCGAACTCGCGATTATTACCACAGCGCGCGGGCTGGACAGCGAGTACATATACAACTCGCATTCGGTGCACGCGCTGAAAGGCGGAATCCAACAATCTGCGGTGGACGCGATGGCGCGCGGTGAGCGGCCGGTCTTCGCGCAAGCAGACGAACAGGCGATTTACGATTACACGAAGGAGTTGGTTGAGAACCACAAGATCAGCGACGAGACCTACGCTCGTGCGCTGAAATTGTTTGATGTGAAGGGTGTGGTCGAGCTGTCGGCATTGATCGGCTACTACTCGATGGTCGCGGCGACCATACTCGCGCACGCGATGCCGGTTCCCGCGGACGCCATACGGCTGGCGCCGCGGAAGAAGTAAGGATTTGACGTCATCCCCGCGCAGGCGGGATCCAGACGATTTGATTTTCCTGGGTTCCCGCCCCGGCCTGATCCCTGCCGGGGCAGGCTCTCACGCGCGGGAACGACGAATACTTAAGCGGCGACAGCAGCGCCGGCGCGTTTCAAGCCGGGCATCGTAAAGTTGATCGCTTTCAGTTCCGCTTCCAGCGATTTCGCCTGCTCGGCGGTGAGCGCGACGAGCGGCGGGCGCACGGTGGCCCACACCGGGTCGTTCGCGTAAATCGCGATGCCCTGTTTCAACGCACCTATCATCAGGTACTTCTTGCCGAACGCATCGCGCGCGACGTTGAGCGCGGCCTGCTGCGCATCCGCATCGGCGTTCTTCCATTCCGTATAAAGCTTGTGGATGGCGCCCGGATTGACGTTGGCGGTCGCGGATATGGTGCCGACGCCGCCGTTGCGCAGGCCTTGCAGCAGGAATGATTCCGAACCGACGAACACGTCGAAACCCGATTTGGCGAACGCGTCGAGGAAAGTCTTGGTGTTGTTCCAGTCGCCCGAGCTGTCTTTCATGCCGGCGATGGCGTTCGGGTAAGCTTTGAGCAGGCGCTCGACGAGTCCTGTCGTGATGCCGACGACCGCGATCGGCGGGATGTGATAGAGATAAATTTTCAGATTGGCATCGCCGACGCGCTGGATGACTTCGCTAAAGTGGCGGTAGAGGCCTTCTTCGCTGACCCCCTTATAGTAAAAAGGCGGCAGCATCAATACGCCGGCGCAACCATGCTTCACGGCCTGTGTCGTCAGCTTGACCGTTTCGGTGATCGAGCAGCAGCCGGTGCCGGGCATCATGCGCGAGGTGTCCACTCCCGCCGCGACCAGTGCGTCGAGCAACATCGAGCGTTCTTCGGCGGCCAGCGAGTTCGCTTCGCTGTTGGTGCCGAACACGGCAAGCCCGCAGTTCTGCGACAACAGCCATTTGCAATGCGCGATGAAACGGTCTTTATCAGGCGACAGGTCGGCTTTGAAAGGCGTGACGACGGGCGACAGAACGCCGCGGATGCGCTGGGTCATGGGATTCTCCGGAAGCGGTGTATACGAGGGAAAGAGGCGCAATAATACACCAGCCTGCGGCGTGAGGAGAAAGGGGAGAGGAGTGAGGCGGAAGGGCGCGCTTGCCGCGTGTCTGGCGCTTCCTGCATAATCGCGACTCGGCCAAAAAACAAATGCAAAAAGCATGGCCACAGAGGACACAGAGGAAATCCAAACCAGAGCTGTGCTTGATTCCCGTTTTTGGCATTTCTCTGCGCCCTCTGTGGCTAATGTTTTTTGAATTAATTGTGTTGACATAAAGGTTTCCGTTAATGGCCACTCAACGCAAGAAACCGGAAGAATTGCGCAGCCACCGCTGGTACGGCGCGCAGGACATGCGCGCATTCGGCCATCGCTCGCGCACGCTGCAGAGCGGTTTTGCGCGCGAGGATTTCACCGGCAAGCCCGTGATCGCGATCATCAACACGTGGAGCGACATCAACCAGTGCCACGCGCATTTCCGCCAGCGCGCCGAGGAGGTGAAGCGCGGCGTGTGGCAGGCAGGCGGTTTCCCGCTCGAGATGCCGGCAATCACGCTCTCCGAGCCGTTCATGAAGCCATCGACCATGATGTACCGCAACCTGCTCGCGATGGAGACCGAAGAGCTGTTGCGCTCGTACCCGGTCGATGGCGCGGTGCTGATGGGCGGCTGCGATAAAACGACGCCGGCACTCATCATGGGCGCGACGAGCATGAACCTGCCGACGATCTACATGCCGGCGGGGCCGATGTTGCGCGGCAACTGGCACGGCCAGCCGCTGGGTTCCGGCACCGACACCTGGAAGTACTGGGCAGAACTGCGTGCCGGCAACATCACCGAAAACGAATGGCGTGAAGTCGAGGAAGGGATTGCGCGTTCGCCCGGCACCTGCATGGTGATGGGCACCGCGTCGACCATGACGTCGGTGGCCGAAGTGCTTGGGCTGACGTTGCCCGGTGCGGCATCGATACCCGCGGCCGATTCGAACCATTCGCGCATGGCGAGCTATTCGGGCCGGCGCATCGTCGAAATGGTGTGGGAGGATGTAAAGCCCAGCGACATTCTCAATGCCAAGGCGTTCGACAACGCGATTACCACGATACACGCGCTGTCGGGCTCAACCAATGCGCTGATCCATTTGATTGCGATGGCAGGGCGCGCGAACGTGAAGCTCGCGCTCGACCGCTTCGACGAGCTGTCCAAAAAAACCCCGGTACTCGCCAACGTGCGTCCCGCGGGTGACAAATACCTGATGGAAGATTTCTATTACGCCGGCGGCCTGCGCGCGCTGCTCGGCGAATTGCGCGACCTCTTGAATCTCGATTGCATGACGGTCAACGGCAAGACGCTGGGCGAGAATCTCAAGGGCGCCAAAGTTTACAACGCGGACGTAATCCGTCCGCGCGACAACCCGCTGGCGAAAAGCGGCGGGCTCACCGTCTTGCGCGGGAATCTGGCGCCTGACGGCGCGGTGATCAAGCCGACCGCCGCAGAAGCGAGGCTGATGAAGCACACCGGCCGCGCGGTGGTATTCAAGAATTACAACGACATGTCGGAGCGCATCGACGACGACAAGCTCGACATCGACGAGACCTGCGTGATCGTGCTGCAGAACGGCGGTCCGCTCGGCGGCCCCGGCATGCCGGAGTGGGGGCAGTTGCCGATCCCGAAAAAGCTGCTCGCCAAAGGCGTGCGCGACATGGTGCGCATTTCGGATGCTCGCATGAGCGGCACTTCATACGGCGCCTGCGTCCTGCACGTGGCGCCCGAGTCTTTCATCGGCGGCCCGCTCGCTTTCGTGCGCGACGGCGACATGATCGAACTCGACGTCGTCGCGCGCAAACTCGAACTGAAGGTGAGCGACGCCGAACTCGCCAAGCGCCGTGCCGCCTGGGTCCAGCCCAAAATCGTTTATGAGCGCGGCTACGGGGCGCTCTTCGCACAACGCGTCACGCAGGCGGACAAAGGCTGCGATTTCGATTTCCTGCAAGCGGGCGCGCCGACGCCGGATCCGGAAATACATTGAAAGGCGTAATAGGTGATGAGCGATGGGTAATGGGCATTACCCCAGCCCAAGCCTTTACCCATTGCCCATTACCGATTACTCATTACCGAGCGACCAAGGGGAGCAACACATGGAATTACCTGTAAACCACTTCAAACATGCGCTGAAAGCGGGCAAGCCGCAGATCGGCATCTGGAGCTCGCTCTGTTCGCATATCGCCGTGGATATTTTTGCCAATTCGGGGTTCGACTGGGTACTGCTCGATTCCGAGCATTCGCCGAACGAATTGCCGATGGTACAGCACCAGCTGCACGCGATGCAGGGCGGCAGCGCGAGTCCTGTCGCGCGCGTTCCCTGGAACGACATGGTGATGATCAAGCGTTTTCTCGACATCGGCGCGCAATCGCTGCTGCTGCCGTACGTGCAGAATGTCGAGGAAGCGAAGCAGGCGGTGATTTCGATCAACTATCCGCAGAAAGGCATGCGTGGCGTCGCGGGCGGCGCGCGCGCGATGGGCTACGGCCGCATCAAGGACTACCACAAGAAAGCGCCGGCCGAATTGTGCCTGCTGCTGCAGGTCGAAACGCGCAAGGCCATGTCGAGTCTGGATGCGATCGCCGAGGTCGAAGGCGTCGATGGCGTATTCATCGGCCCCAACGATTTGTCCGCTGACATGGGCTATCTCGGCAACTGGCAGCATCCCGAAGTGTGGAAAGTGATGGAAGACGCGGCAAAACGCATTCGCAAGGCGGGCAAGGCGCCCGGCATACTGGTCGGCGAAGCTGACGGCCAGCGTTGTCTGGACATGGGCTATTTGTTCGTCGCCGTGGGTTCCGACATCGGGCTCCTGCGCACGGGCGATGCGCTCGCCGCGAAATTCAAAAAGTGAGATGGCACGGGGCTGAAGCATAGTGCCGCGCGCGTCTTCATTTTTCACCGGGCTGGTGTGCCTGGCCGCCGCGGTGATTTTCGTGCTGCCGCCGCCGGCCGGCATGACCGCGGTGACGATGCATGCCGCGGCGCTGATCGTGCTGACGATAGGCCTGTGGGCGCTGGGCACACTTCCCGAGCACATCACCTCGCTGCTGTTTTTCCTGCTCGCCATGGTGTTCGCGATCGCGTCGCCGCAGGCGGTGTTCTCCGGGTTCGCGTCGCCCACGATGTGGCTGGTGCTGGGTGGATTGTTTATCGCGGAAGCGGTGACCTCTACCGGCCTCGGGCAGCGCTTTATCGGCCTGCTGTTTGACCGCTACACTTTCGGCTATAGCGGCCTGCTCGTGGCGATTGCACTGGTCGCGACGGCGCTGGCGTTCTTCATGCCGGCGACGGTCGGCCGCATGCTGCTGCTGATACCCATAGTCGCGGCGCTGGCGCGCCGCGTGAGTTTCGCGCCCGGCAGCACCGGCTACAACGGGCTGATGCTGTGCACCATCATCATCTGCTACCAGAGCGGCAATGGCATTTTGCCGGCCAACGCGCCCAACCTCGTGCTCGCGGGCGCGACCGAGGCGCTCTACGGCGTGCATTTGATTTACGCGGAATATTTTTTGGTCATTTTTCCGGTGCTGTGCCTGCTCAAGGGCATGACCGTAGTCGCGCTGGTGTACTGGTTGTTTCCCGCCACGGTGACTTCCGAAGCGGCGCCCGCGCCGCATACACCGATGAGCGCGGAGGAAAAGCGGCTGGCGGTGATCCTGATTCTCGCTGTCGTGCTGTGGGCGACCGATGTTGTGCACGGCGTGCGCGCGGGCTGGGTCGCGTTGGCGGCGGCTATCGCCTGCATGCTGCCGCGCGTCGGCGTGCTGCCTTTCAAAGCTTTCAATGATGTTCGCCTCGGCGCGTTTTTTTACGTCGGCGGCACCATAGGTCTGGGCGCAGTCCTGCAGGAGTCGGGCCTCGGCGAACTGCTGGGCAAAAGCCTGCAGTCGTCGCTCAATCTGCAGGCCGGCGCCGACTTCGCGAACTTCATCACGCTGGGCCTGCTCAGCATGCTGGCCGGCGTCGTCGTGACCAACCCCGCGCAGCCTGCGGTGCTGGCGCCGCTGGCAGGCCAGTTCGCCGAGGCGACCGGCTGGCCGATCAAGGCCGCGCTGATGATCAGCGCTATCGGTTTCAACACCATGGTGCTGCCGTACCAGGTGCCGCCGGTGGTCGTCGGCATGCAGGCCGCCGGTATCTCGCTGGCGACCACGCTGCGGCTGGTATTTCCGCTGGCGGCGCTGGGCATACTGGTTTTCCTGCCGCTCGAATACCTGTGGTGGCGGCTGATCGGCTATTTCGGCTGACGTCCGCCGCCCGCACTCCGCATTGACGAGGAACCCCGCATGCCCAGGCAGCGCGTAGCACCCGATCTCGAAATGCAGTACGAGATCGATGACTTCACCGATCCGTGGCGCGAATCCGACGTGATCCTTTTGCTGCACGGTAACAATGAAAGCAACCTCGCATGGTACGGCTGGGCGCCGCATCTCGCGCGCAAGTACAAGGTCGTGCGCCCAGACATGCGCGGCTTCGGCACGTCGACGCCGATGGCGCGCGATTTTCCGTGGACGCTCGATATCGTCATCAACGATTACCTGCGGCTGATGGACACGCTGAAGATAGAACGCTTTCACCTCGTCGGCGCAAAGATCGGCGGCGTCATCGGCCGTGCTTTCGCCGCGCGCCATCCCCAGCGCGTGCGCACGCTGACAGTGGCGGGTTCGCCGCCGCCGGTACGGCTGGATCTTGCGACGATCGCCGAGCGCGTGAAAGAAGTCGAGACCATGGGCATAGAACATTGGGCGCGGCGCAGCATGGGCGGGCGGCTCGGCAAAGCGTTTCCGCGCGAAGGCGTCGAGTGGTGGATCAAATACATGGCGCGCACGGTCATGGCGAGCGAAGCGGGCTTTTGCGCAACCATCAATTTCTCCGACATCAGCGCCGACGTGAAAAAAATAAAATGTCCGATGCTGGTCATTACCACCGAGGAAAGCGGTCTGGCGTCGGTCGCGCAGACGCGTGCGTGGCAGGAACAGGTGCCGCATTCCGAACTCGTCGTGCTGCCCGGCGATTCGTTTCACGTCGCGGCGACCGATCCCGACCGCTGCGCTGAAGCATTGCTCGGTTTCATTGCGCGGCACGGTGCGAATACGTAAACCATTTTTTGCCGCAGATGAACGCAGATAAACGCGGATAAAATCCGGCAATTCGACAATGGGGGCATATATGAGATCGGCCTTGTCAGCGTTCATCTGCGGTTATCTGCGGCTGATGATTGTGGCTTTAGCATTGGCAGCTGGATTGGCGACGGCGCAAACGTATCCGACCAAGCCGATCCGCATCGTCGTGCCGTGGCCGCCGGGCGGCGGCACCGACCTGGTTGCCCGCACCGTCGCGCAGAAAATGAACGAGACACTGGGCCAGACCGCGGTGGTGGACAATCGCGCGGGCGCCAACGGCATCATAGGCGCCGACCTCGCGGCGAAAGCGCCCGCCGATGGTTATACGGTGTTGATCACGATCGCTTCGCACGCGATCAACCCGACGCTCTATCCGAAATTGCCATACGACACGCTCGCCGACCTCGCGCCGGTGTCGCTGCTCGCCGAATACCCGTTCGTGATCACGGTGCACCCGTCGATACCGGCGAAAACGATCAAGGAGTTCATTGCGATCGCCAAGTCGCGCCCCGGCCAACTGTCATACGCATCGTCGGGCAACGGCAGCGGCCCGCATCTCGGCATGGAGCTTTTCATGAACATGGCCGGCATCAGCATGGTCCACGTGCCGTATAAAGGCGCCGGACAGGCGATGACCGACCTGATATCGGGGCAGGTGCAGGTGTTCCTCAATAATTTTCTCGCGGGCATGCCGATGATCAAGGCCGGCAAGCTGCGCGCACTTGCGGTCACCAGCGCCAAGCGTTCTGCTGCTGCGTCCGAACTGCCGACTGTCGTCGAGGCCGGTGTGCCCGGCTATGTGGTGACGGGCTGGTACGGGATGTTCGTGCCGGCAGCCACGCCGGCGCCGGTGGTTGCCACACTGCACGCCGCGACCGTCAAGGCATTGCGCTCCAGGGATGTCAGCGAACGTTTATCGAATGAAGCGGCCGAGATCGTCGCCAGCACGCCGCCGCAGTTCGCGGAGTTTCTCAAGGCCGAGATTGCGAAATGGGCCGGGGTGATACGCAAGGCGAATATACGCCTCGAAGCTTTTTAGAGGTTGAACCCCTAGTTAACCGTTATACCCGCGCAGGCGGGTATCCAGAAAAAGTTGGATCGCCTGGGTTCCCGTCTGCGCGGGAACGACGAAAGTGCGGATTTTTGGATTCGCCTCAGGCACCGATCTCGGGGCACTCGATCGGGTGGTGCACGCCGTGGGTGATCTTCATCACCTTTTCGCGCAGCTCCGACAGGTAGGAATCACGGATGCCATGTTGGGCCAGGCAGTCCACCGTCTGGTACAGATAATCCGCACCTGAGCCGAACTTGCCCTTGGCGGTGGCCAGAATCTTGGTGATCGTTTCGAGCGGCAGCTTGCCGGCGTAGTGCGGATGCGCGTGGTTGACGATGAAAGCGACCGAAGTCAGCTTCTGCTTGCCGGCACGCGCCGTGATCCACCGCGGCGCGTACGAGCCGATCGCCATTTCGCGCCGCCACACCAGCATCAGCTCATGGCGTACTTGTTTGGCGGGGATGCGCAGCGCAACGCCGTTGCAGCAGCCGCCAAAATCGAGGCCCAGCATGAGTCCCGGTTCTTCGACCGAGCCGCGCCCGTGGCGTGAGCGCAGGCAGAAACTGCGGTGAAAGCCGTGGACGGTGACGTTGCGGCGCTCGGTGTAATGAAACAGCGGGTTCCAGATCAACGAGCCGTAGCAGAATACCCATACGTCGTCCCTGGGATTCCAGTCGGCCAGGATGCGTTCGAGGGAAGCGTTGAACTCTTGCTCGGAGACCAGCGGCAGGCTTTTGAAGTTTTGCTCGCGGTTTTTCCGCAGGGTGTCGTTTTCGAGGTCTTCGCGGGTCAGCATACTTTTAGAACGTTTGATGTCGGATCAGGGTTGACTTAAAAAAGAGTTGAACAGTTCTACTTTCGTCGTTCCCGCGCAGGCGCGAACCCAGGAAGATCAAATGCTTCTGGATACCCGTCTGCGCGGGCATGACGGTCAATCAGGGCCAACTTAAAGCAATTCTCAAGCCGATTCAAAAATCAACGTTCTCAATCGTATTTTGCGCTATAACCAGCGCCGCATTGAATATCCGCCGAGTAAAGGCCGCTGCATCGCCGCCCGGAAAATCTGCCGGCCCCATTTGAATTCCTTGTAGAGCACGATGAAGCGCCACATGTCGCGCAACACTTTAGTGCGGTCGCGCCAGGAGAGTGCCATCAAGGCCGCGGGGAAGTCGGCCTCGTGCGGGCGGCCGAAGGCGATTTTGAGCGGGTTCCACTGGTCGGTACAGCGGCGCACTTCGGAAGCGACCATTTTGCGGTAGATCTCCTGCGCCGGCCGGTTCCTGAGCCGCGCTTCGACAATCGCTTCGCCGCTGATGGCGCCCGAGTGCAGGGCGCAGCTCATGCCTTCGCCTATCATGTTGAGAAAACCCGCCGCCTGGCCGGTGATCAGCACGTTGCCTTTGCCGAAAACATAGTTGTTGATCAGCGAAGGGCCGAAGTTCTCGGCGCAGCCTTCATCGTCGGTATGCGGCTTCAGTTTGACGCCGTGCTTGTCCGCCAGGTAATTCACGACGTTCTCGTGCTTGCGCGCGAAATTGTCGCCGCGCTTGAAGCCGACACCGACGATCTGCCGGCCGTCGCGCGCGTGGCTCCACGTGTAATGGCCGAGTCCCGGGTGAAACCAGAAATGAAAATAATCAGCGGAGAGCGGGCAGTCGATGATGTCGTGGAATTTCTGGCCGACGAAAAACCACGGGATCTGCTTCGGATAATCGGGATAGATGGCGCGGATCACCAGCGAGCTGGGCCCGTCGGCGCCTATCACCTGGCGTGCGCGGTATTCGACCGGCTCGCCGTTTTTGCGCGCCTGCACGATCACGTGATCACCATTGTCGGTGAGGCCGGCAAACGAGGTTTCGTCGTGGATTTCCGCGCCGCTTTGCGTGATCGCCCAGTAATCGGAATATTTGCGGTGCAGATGCGGCGTGGTGCCGCCGAAAAAATCCATCGACATCGACACCATCGACGGAAAGTGGAAGGTGACGCCGCGGCAGGCGGTCGGCTCGTGCAGCGCCGCGCGCGGCAGCGGGCCGAAGTTCTCGAGCAGGAAGCGATGGCCGCGCGGCGACAATATGCCGCTGCAGATCTTGTGGCGCGGCAGCGATTTGCGCTCCAGTACGATGGTTTCGAGACCGGCGTCGACCAGGCGCTTGGCTGCCGCCGCTGCAGCGAGACTGGCGCCGACGATGATGACGTCAACCGAGCGCATCAGGACGGCGTTCCTGCGGGCGGCATTTCATCGGCCATCAACTCGGCCACGTGCACTATCGGTATCGTGCAGGTCCGCTCGAACGTGGAACGGTCCTCTTCGTTTTCGATGACGATGCGGGAGACATTGCGGCCTTTGAGCAGCCAGAGCAACTGCTCGTGGTCGGCGGCCGTTTCCCAACCGAAGCGCCGCGGCATGCTGGAAACCGTGGTGGGAATGGCGATGCGCTGCAGGTCGAGATTCATCGCGCAGCCGGTTTCCGCGCGCAGCTTGTCGTAGTGTGTGACGAGATTTTCATAGTCGGCATGATAAGCGCGCGGCTCGATCACATACAGGTCGCCGGCGCGCAGCCGCGCGCGCACGGGCGCGCGCGAACTCAGCGCCGCGCCCAGGCTGACGATCTCGACAGCGGGCAGCCACGCGCGCAGGTGGCGCAGCAGGAGACCGTCGGCAACGACGATGGTCTTGTGCTGGCGCAGTGGTGCCAGAAAGCGCTCGATACGCGGCGGCGGCACTGTAGCACCGGTTTCCAGCGCCAGCGCGATGTCGGCGCCGTGGTCGTTCGCTATCGCAATGCCGCCCATATCGCCCAAAGATGTGCGCACGCGGGTGAGCAACACCTGGTTCCACGACAAGGCCATGCCCGACAGCAGCACCGTGGCGGCCGCGGACTTTATCACCAGCTCGCGCGGTTTTTCGGTCTGCATGCGCGTGAGCAGGTTTTCCGTGATGGTCGAAGTCGGCAGCGCGCGGCGCAGTTCCAGCGCCATGTCGACGAGACCGATGTTCTCTGGACACACCGGCTCGCACGCGCCGCACAGCGTGCACGCCGAGACTGACGGCGCGATATCGGCGATGGTGGCGCCATGCTGCAGGGCTTTGGCGCGCCCGTGCGGCGTGTAGCGCAGGTCGCGCGTGTGCCGCCACACCGGGCAAACGAGCAGGCAGAGACTGCAGCCGCTGCATGCGGCGTAAGTCTGTTTGGGCGCAGCCGCGCCGGTCGTCAGGCGCGGCATCAGAAAATCACGTCGCGGTTGAGTATCATCGCGGGGTCTGCTGCGCGTTTCAGCGCGAGCTGGCGGTCGACCAGCGCGTCGCCGAACACGCGCCGGATATAGCCCTTCATCATGCCGCCGAAGCGGTAGTAGCTGGCACCCATGTCGACGCCGATATCGTAGATCGCGTTCTTGAATGATTGCAGGTGGTCGCGGCTGTAGACCGCGGTGCCTATCATCGGTTCGAATTCGCAGCCGTAGGCCCAGCCTTCGGCGTCCGGCGGGATGCACGACATTTCGTAATGCGGACGATGGTCGGCGCGCAGCCGGATGCCAACGCAATACAGCGTGTAATGCGGAAAGTATTTGCGGCACACCGCGTTGCCGCGCTCGACGGCTTCAACGAACTTCTCCGCCGAAGTGGCGATATCCGGTATCACCATTTGGCGGTTGCCCCAGAATTTCCACACCGCGCGCGAGAACACCACCGTGCGGTCATGCATCACGCCGTCGCGCACGTATTCCGGGCGCCGGAATTCTGGAAAGAGTTCGCGCTTGCGCTGCCACAGGTACCAGGCTTCGGGCAATTTCCATGGGCGCAGCGCATAACGCACGACGGCGCGCAATGCGAAACCCGTTTCGCCGTGTCCGCGCAGGCGTGATTGCCATTGCGCCTGGAATGCTGTTTCGCGCTCGACCGAATCGAAGGCCACCAGCAGGTTCACCGCGGAATCCATGATGGTCAGGATGCCCGAATAGTCGCTGGCGTCGTTGCGGTCGAGCATCTGCAGGTCTTCGACCGCGGTGCGGAGCCGCGAGTAATAGAAGTAATGCATGCGGATCGGCGTATACGGGCGGACCTTAAGCGTCGCCTCGGTGATCACGCCGAACTGGCCGTAGCCGAGGATCGCGCGCTGGAAGAGTTCAGGATTCGCAGTATCGGAACATTCGACGATTTCCCCGGTCGGCGTCACGACCTGCAAAGCGATCGCCTGGTCGGCGCTGCAGCCCAGGCGCGGCGAATTGACGTCGATGCCGCCGACGTTGAGCGAGCCGCCGACCGTTGAAGTCAGATTGAGCGGCGCCGACAGGTAGTCGAGGTTTTCGCGGCGCAGTTCCTCGGCGAGGCTGTGCCAGAAAATCCCCGCCTGCGTGCGCACCGTCAGCGCCGCGGCGTCGATTTTGATGACGCGGCTCATGCCTGTCATGTCGAGCAATACGCCGCCGAACGCGACCGATTCGCCTTCGGTGGTGAGGCCGCCGCCGCGCACCGTCACCGGCACGTGATAAGCCTGCGCGGTGCGCAACAGCGCTGAAATATGTACCGCACTGCTGGCAATTACGACGCCGTGCGGCAGGCCGTATGCGGTGCCGCCGGCGTCGGTCGCAAACGCGCCGCGCGCCGCCATGGATTCGAGCACCTCAACGCCGAGGCCGCCCAGCTCGGTGGCGAACTCGTTCCAGTTGGCGCCGTGCCAGCGCGCGGGGTTGGTCTGCTGCCGCTTGATGCCTTGCAGCGCATCGGGGCCGACCGGGCAGAGACCGAAGGTGCCGCTGGGTGCCGTATCCATATTGCCGGGATTGTTGCCTGTGTTCCGAAAGTCGGATTATCGGGCTTTTTCGCGTCCAGCAGGTCTTAGTTGAAGCCGTACAGCCGTGCCGGGTTGTCGACCAGCACCTGTTTGCGCAGCGCGGCGTCGGCAATCGAGGTGCTGAGCATGTCGGTGAGATCACCGTCGTTTGGCATCGCGGTCTTTACCATCACGTGAGGCCAGTCGCTGCCCCACACGACCTGGGAAGGGGCCGCCCGCAGCAGCGAGTGCGCGTAGGCACTGGTGTCGGCATGCGGCAGCGGTTGCGCCGAAATGCGGTAAGGGCCGGTGAGTTTTACCCACGCGCGGCCGGCCTGCATCATGCGCAGCAGCGCCTGGAATCCCGGGTTGCCGGTGCCGTGGTCGGTTTTCAGGTAACCGAAGTGTCCATATACCGTGGGCACCGGAAAGTCTTCAAGCATCCGGTCGAGATCGGGAAACTCGTCGACGTGCATGAGGAATTCCATGTGCCAGCCAAAGGGCCGGACCTTGGCCGCGAGTTTTTTCAGCGCCGTGAGCGGCAGCGTGCCCGCCTTGCGGTCTTTGACATCCACGATATTGACGCGCACGCCGCGCACACCGGCCTCGTGCATGCGTTTGAGTTCTGCGTCACTGACGTCGTCGGCGACCACTGCAACACCGCGCAGTTTCGCCGGGGCTGTTTTCATTGCGTCGAGCATGGCGGTGTTGTCGGTGCCGTAGACGCTGGGCTGCACCAGCACCGCGCGCTCGACGCCCAGGGTGGCGAGCATGTGCTGATAATCGCTCAACAGCGCATCCGGCGGCGTATAAATGCGCTCGGCGAAGTAGGGGTAGCGCGATGCGGGACCGCAGATATGCGCGTGGCAATCGGTGGCGCCGGGCGGCAGCTTGAAACCGGGCGGCCGCGGATTGGGGTCGAATGCGGCGCACAGCGGCGCGCTGTTTGGCTCGGCAGGGGAACTCATGGTTTAATCTCGGCTCGTTTGTTCCGTAGGCGAATATTAGCAGTTCGTCCCGTGCGGACTCCATGGCCAGGCCTGCAGAGACAGGCCGCGTGAAGTGCAGGCTGCACGTGCGGCAGAAACCCAGCGAACCAAAGTGACGAGGAGATTATGGAAATTATCAATTCAGTAACGAGCCTGGCTGCGCGCGCAAGTTGGGCGTTGGCCTTATCGGTTGCTGGTTTGAGCGTAATGCCGGCATGGTCGCAGGCCAATTACCCGCAGCGCCCGGTGCGCATGGTGGTGCCGTTTGCGCCGGGCGGCGCCTCGGATTTTGTCGGCCGCATCCTGCAGCCGAAGATGAGCGACGAACTCGGCCAGCAGCTCGTGATCGACAATCGCGCGGGCGCCGCCGGCAATATCGGCGTCGAGGTTGCCGCACGCGCCAATGCTGACGGCTACACGTTGCTGCTCGGCAATATCGGCACGATGGCGATCAATCCCGGCCTCTACCTGAAGTTTCCGATCAAGCCGGTCAACGACCTAATCGGCATTACGCAGGTGGTCGATGTGCCCGGTTCGCTGGTGGTCCACCCGTCGTTGCCGGTCAACAACGTCAAGGAACTGATCGACCACATCAAGGCGAACCAGGGCAAGCTCAATTTCGGCTCACCGGGCACCGGCAGCGCCAATCAGCTCGAGATGGAGTTATTTATGCGCTCGACGGGCACCAAGATGACGCATATCCCGTACAAGGGCGGCGCGGGCCCGGCGGCCATCGCGCTGCTCGGTAACGAGGTGCAGCTGATGTTCGTCACGCTGTCGTCCTCGATCTCGTTTGTTAAGCAAGGGCGGTTGCGGGCGCTGGGCGTGGTCGCGCCGAAACGCATCGCGGCAGTGCCCGACGTGCCGACGATGGTAGAATCCGGTTTCCAGACCATGACGGTCGGCTCGTGGCAGGGCGTATTCGTGCCGAAAGGCGCGCCGCGCGACGTCGTCAAAAAGCTCTATACGGTCGTCATGAAGGTGATGGAAGACGCCACCGTGAAAAAACGGCTTGGCGACGGCGGCGTGGAAGTCGTGGTCAGCAAATCGCCGGAAGATTTCGGCGCGTTCGTCAAAGCCGAGAATGAGCGCTGGGCCAAAGTCATCAAGGACGCAGGCGTCGTCGCCGAATAACGCGACAACCAGTTGCATTACAGAGAAAGGAAAGCGCGGCATGGCGTTTCATCGTTTTGAGAACATCGAAAGCAATTTCCTCACGCCGCATTTGTCGAGCGCGCGCGGGCCGGTGATCGAAGGCAAGTATCTCTACTTCTGCCTCGTGCACAAGATTGCCGGCACCGGTTCGGAGCTGCACTACCACCCGAACGAGCTGTTGATTTTCCCGGTGCGCGGCAAGTTGAACGCGATCGTCGGCAAGGACCGCCGCATCGCGCCCGTTGGTACTTTCGTGCATGCGCCGGCGTATGCGCGCCATTCGATGCGGGCAACCGAGGATGGCGATTGCTCGTACCTGTATATGAAAGACAAGACGTGGACGGTGGTGGGTCTCGCCGAAGACGAGGCGGTACCGGACAAGGCGATGACGGTGACGGAAGTGAACAAGAAGTACAACGTCGGCGATCGTGACAAACATCAAAAAGCCGAGGGGCAATCGCAGGCCGTGATCGAAGGCATCAACGTGTGCTATTACCCGGTGATCGATGCATTCGATGCGCCAGCGGTGTCGGCGCGGCGCGCGGACCGCATCGAGGGCGAGCGCCTGGCGTTCAGTTATTTCGAGGCGCGGGCCGGGCAGGACGAAGCCGAAACCAAGGCGGCGCATGAAACATTCTTTTACGTTTTGCACGGTGAACTGAGCGCGCAGTGCAACAGCGAGAAAAAATCGCTGAAGGC
>CAMBSS010000016.1 GCA_945870465.1 Bordetella parapertussis
GGATTTGCTGGCTGAAATCGACCGCAAGACGGACGACGGTATTCCGACCAGTGGTTCGTTCCAGTTCAGCGTGTATGACGGCGGCGGCGGCGGCGCCGCCGGCGCGGTGGCGCCGACCGGTGCTGGCGGCTGCTATGCCGCGGGCCCGCCTGCGGTCTGGACCGCAACACCGCCGACTCCGAACTGCGGATCTTCCGGCCTGCTTTAAGATCAGTTTCAGCCTGCACAAAAAAGCCCGCGCGAGCGGGCTTTTTTTATGGGCGACTTGTCGCGCGGCCTAACCCTGCATCACGCGGATCTCCGCGGCCGCGCAATCGAGTTCCGCGCCGTACAACACCAGCACGTCGCCGGCTTCGATGTGCGCCCCCGGCTGCGGCGCCTGCGCAACAATGCCCGGCCGGCGTACCGCCTTCACCTCCACACGGCAACCCGCGAGATCCAGTTCCGTCAGCGTTTTGCCGATAGCGGCAGCGCCGGGCGTAATCAGCACGGAATGCAGCAAACGCTGCTCGCCTTGTGCCGCGTCCTCGATCTCATCCGACGCGCCGTGAAAAAAACCGCGCAGCAGACTGTAGCGCTGCTCGCGCGTATCGCGAATGCGCCTTAACACGCGATTGAGCGGCACGCCCAGCTGCACAAGGGTATGCGACGCGAGCATCAAGCTGCCTTCCATGATTTCGGCAAGTACGGCGGTGGCGCCGGCCTCCTTCAGGCGGTCGATCTCCGTATCGTCGAGCATGCGCACGACCACCGGCAGCCCGGGCCTGAGCTCGCGCACCTGGGCCAGTATGCGCAGGGCGAGCGCGCTGTCGGCTATGGTCACCACCAATGCGCGCGCGCGCAGCATGCCTGCCGCGATCAGCACTTCACGCCGCGCAGCATCGCCGTACACCACGTGCTCGCCTGCGGCGGCGGCCTCCTTGACGCGCTTGGGATCGACATCCAGCGCAATGAAGCCAAATCCTTCCGTGGTGAGCAGCCGTGCAAGATTCTGGCCGCTGCGCCCGTAACCGCACACCACCACGTGCTGGTTGGCCGCCATCGATTGCACCGCGACGTTATGCAGTTCCATCGCGCGCGCCATCCATTCGGCGCCGCTGAAATGGCGCACGATATGTTCGCTGCGCTCGATGATGAAGGGTGCGGCAAGCATCGACAGCACCATGGCGGCAAGCACCGTCTGCAGCTGCGCCTCGGGCACCAGATGGAGCGGCGCCGCCAGAGACAACAGCACAAAACCGAATTCGCCGCCCTGCGCGAGATCAAGCCCGGTACGCAACGCGGCGCCGGTGTCACTGCCAAACAAACGGCTGAGGCCGGCGATCAGCAGCGTCTTCAACGCAATCAGCATGGCCAGCACAAGCACGACCCACGGTAGATTGCCATAGACGAGCGCGATGTCGAGCTTCATGCCGATGGTGACAAAAAACAGTCCCAGCAGCACGTCGCGAAACGGCTTGATGTTGTCTTCGACCTGGTAGCGGTATTCGGTCTCTGAAATCAGCATGCCGGCGATGAATGCGCCGAGCACCAGCGAGAGCCCCGCCAATTCCGTGATAAACGCGAGACCCAGCGTAATCAGCAACACGTTGAGCACGAACAGCTCCGACGATTTCTGGGTCGCCACCAGGTGGAACCACGCGCGCATCGGCCGCTGCCCGAAGTACAGCAGTATCGACAGCACCACCGCGGCTTTGAGCAGCGCAATGCTCAAGCCTGCGGCCATGTCGCCGGGGTCGCCGGCAAGCGCCGGGATGAGGATCAGGAGTGGCACCACCGCGAGGTCCTGGAACAACAGCACGCCGATGACCTGCCGTCCGTGCAGCGTATTGAGTTCCAGTTTGTCGGCGAGCATCTTGCTGACGATCGCGGTGGAGGACATGGCGACCACTCCGCCCAGCACCAGGCCGGTACGCCAGTCAGCGCCGGCTGCAACCATGCCGGCAACGACGCCGGCGAGCGTCAACACCACCTGTGACGCGCCAAGCCCGAACACGATGCGGCGCATGGTCGTTAGCTTGGCGAGACTGAATTCGAGACCGATACTGAACATCAGGAACACCACGCCGATCTCGGCCAGGTATTGCGTGCCGGCAGTATCGGGAATCAAGCCGAGGCTATGCGGCCCGATGATGATGCCAACCAGCAGGTAACCGATCATCGCGGGCAGCTTCAGCAGGCGAAACAAAATAACCACCAGCACCGCGGCGGCGAGCAGAATCAATACCAGATGCAGCGAATTTTCCATGTCGGGTATGCGATAGATTTGCCTTGAATAATGCCTTATCGCCGACGAATTGCAACCGGATTGAAGCCGCCGCCCGCCGGGGCGCGCGGGGACTTTGCTATACTGCACACGCCATGACAGCCGCTCGCAAAAAAGCCCCCGCACCCGCCGGCAACAGCGCCCTCGAACTCGCGCGCGAAGTGCTCGAAATCGAAGCCGCCGCGATAACCGGGCTGATCGCGCGACTCGATCAGGATTTTCAGCGCGCGGTCGACATCATCCTCAATTCAAGCGGGCGCGTAACGGTGAGCGGCATCGGCAAGTCCGGCCATATCGCGCGCAAAATCGCGTCGACCATGGCGAGCACCGGCACGCCGGCGTATTTTGTGCATCCCGCCGAAGCGAGCCATGGCGACCTCGGCATGGTCACGCGCGACGACGTATTTATCGCGCTGTCGAACTCGGGCGAAACCGCCGAACTGCTGGCGATCGTGCCTTTGATCAAACGCCAGGGCGCCAAGCTGATCGCGCTTACCGGCAAACCGCAATCGAGCCTCGCCCGGCAAGCCGATGCCCATCTTTACGCCGGCGCGGAAAAAGAAGCCTGCCCGCTCAATCTGGCGCCCACCGCGAGCACCACCGCGGCGCTCGCACTCGGTGATGCGCTCGCGCTCGCGGTGATGCAGGCCAAAGGTGTGAGCCGCGACGAATTCGCGCGCTCGCACCCGGGCGGTGCGCTCGGCCGTAAACTATTGACGCACGTGCGCGACGTGATGGGCACGGCCGCCGAGGCGCCACACGTTGCCGACACGGCGTCGCTCTCGGATGCCATTCTCGAAATGTCGCGCGGACGCATCGGCGTCACGGCGGTACTCGACGGCAAGCAGCGCGTGATCGGCATCTTCACCGATGGCGACCTGCGCCGCACGCTGCAAAAAGGCGTCGATCTCCGCACCACTCCCATCGCCAGCGTGATGACGCGCGCGCCGCGCACCATCAGCCCGGACAAGCTGGCCGCCGAAGCCGTGCAGATCATGGAGCAATACAAGGTCAACCAGCTGCTGGTGGTCGATTCGGAACAACGCCTGGTTGGCGCGCTCAACACTCACGCTTTGTTTAAAGCCAAGGTTCTCTAGGTCCGCGCACCGCTTGCGGGCCGGCCGCGACAATACGGCGGACCGCAGGCCACGCGGATTCAAAACTCCAAATCCATGCAAGCCATCTACGCCAAAGCCAAACGCATCAGCCTCGCGATATTCGACGTCGACGGCGTGCTCACCGACGGCTCGCTCTACCTCACCGACGGCGGCGAGGAAATCAAGGCGTTCAACAGCCTCGACGGCCACGGCATGAACATGCTGCGCGAGAGCGGCGTCGAACTCGCCATCATCACCGGCCGCACTTCGCGCATCGTCGAGCTGCGCGCGAAGAACCTCGGCATCGATCTCGTATACCAGGGTGTCACCGATAAAGCCCAGGCGTTTGCAGCACTGCTCAAATCGCGCTCGCTCGATGCCGCGGCAACCGCCTACATGGGCGACGACGTGGTCGATCTGCCCGTGATGCTGCGCTGTGGTCTCGCGCTTACCGTGCCGGACTCGCCGCTGATCGTCAGGCAGCACGCGGATTACGTCACGCGTGCGCACGGCGGACGCGGTGCTGCGCGTGAAGTCTGCGAATTGATCATGCATGCCCAGGGCAAGCTCGAACGCGCGCTCGAGGCCTACTTAAAATGATGCAGCGCCTGACGGCCTGGTTCCCGGTCCTGTTGCTCGGGGCAGTGGCCGCGGTGACCGTATGGCTCGACCGCCAGGTGCAGCCGCCCGAAGCCGGCATCAGCGGCAAAGGCCGTCATGATCCCGACTACATTGTCGACAATTTCACGGTGGTCCGCATCGGTCCAGACGGCATCGTACGCTACAAACTGGACGCGCGCCGCATGCTGCACTACCCGGACGACGATACTACGGACCTCGTAGCGCCCAAATTCGTCAATTTTCAGGGCCCCGGCGTGACGGTGACCGCCAGCTCCAAAACCGCCACGCTGTCGAGCAACGGCGAGAACGCGTATCTCAAGGACAACGTGCGCCTCACGCGCTCCGCCTACGAAAATCGCGGCGAACTGACGATGCTGACCAGCTGGTTGCACGTCATACCTGACGACGGCATCGCCAAAACCGACAAGCCGGTGCGCATCCAGGACGCGAACACCCTGATTACGTCGGATGGCTTAGAATTCAACAATGAGACCCGTATCCTGAAACTGCTTTCCAATGTCCGAGGCCGTTATGAAAAAACCAGATAAGCGCAGCGGGCCTTCCGCTGCCGGCGGCGTGCCACGCCCGTCGTGGCCATGGTCGATACTGCTCGCATGCTGCCTCCTCGCCCCCGCGGCAGGCATGGCGGAGCGCGCCGATCGCGACAAGCCCGTCAATCTCGAAGCCGACCAGGTCACTGTCGATGACAACAAGCAGACCGCGACGTTTACCGGCAGGGTGGTATTGACGCAGGGCACGTTGGTCATACGCGGCGACCGCATGGTCGTGCAGCAGGACGCCGACGGCTTCAAATACGGCATCGCCTACGGCAACCTCGCGAGCTTTCGCCAGAAACGCGAAGGCTACGACGAATACATCGATGGCTACGCCGAGCGCATCGAATACGACAGCAAGGCCGAAAAACTGCAGATGTTCAATCGCGCCTATCTGAAAAAAGCCAATGACGACGTGCGCGGCAATTACATCGCGTACGAAATTGCGACCGAATTTTTCAAGGTCACCGGCGGCGGCAAGCAGGCCGCGACGGCCGCCAATCCGGAAGGCCGCGTGCGCGCGATCATCCAGCCCAAGTCGAAAGAGCCGCCGGCCGGCTCACCGTTGCCGTTGAAACCGGCCACCGACGTCGCGAACCCGCGCGAAAATCCGGCAGGCGCGCCGCGTTGACGGCAATCCGCCAGCACCACCGCTGCATGGGCGGCACGCTCGCGCTGCGGCCGCCGCACCGCATGCCATCATGAGCCAGTTGCGGGCAGAACAACTCAAAAAACGCTACAAGTCGCGGGTAGTGGTCAAGGACGTCTCGCTTGAAGTGGGCAGCGGCGAGGTGATCGGACTGCTGGGCCCCAACGGCGCCGGCAAAACCACCTGCTTTTACATGATGGTCGGGCTGGTGCCGCTCGACGGCGGCGAGATTTACCTCGACGACAAACGCCTGACGCACATGCCGATACACCGGCGCGCGCAGCTCGGGCTTTCGTACCTGCCGCAGGAGGCCTCGATTTTCCGCCGCCTGACCGTGGCCGAAAACGTGCGCGCGGTGCTTGAATTGCAAAATAACAATGCGGCGCAAATCACGGAAAAACTCGACCAGTTGCTGCAGGATCTGCACGTCGATCACCTGCGCGACAACCCCGCAATCAGCCTCTCCGGCGGCGAGCGGCGGCGGGTCGAAATCGCCCGCGCGTTGGCTACCGAACCGCGTTTTATCCTGCTTGATGAACCCTTTGCGGGGGTCGATCCGATCGCCGTCATCGATATCCAGAAAATCATCCGGTTCCTCAAAGAACGCGATATCGGGGTCCTGATCACCGATCACAACGTTCGCGAGACGCTGGGCATCTGCGACCGCGCGTACATCATCAACGACGGCACTGTCCTGGCCTACGGAAAACCTGATGAAATCGTCTATAATGACAGCGTGAGAAAGGTCTATCTCGGAGAGCATTTCCGCCTGTGAGCGGGCGCGTTGGCAGCCTCCTCCGAGCCAGCGCGCCGCGGCGTTTTGTTCCCGCTGCCCGCATCCAATGCCCATCTTGCAGCCCAGTTAAATCGCGCACCCCCGCACCCCCCTATACTCCTTCCGGGAACATGAAGCACTCGCTACAGCTCAGGCTGTCCCAGCATTTAACGCTCACGCCGCAGCTGCAGCAGTCGATCCGGCTGCTGCAGCTGTCGACGCTTGAGCTCAACCAGGAAATCGAAAAATTCCTGCAGGACAACCCTCTGCTTGAGCGCGAGGATGGTTTGCGCGAAGAAGCGGTTGCGCCGGCGCCGCCGGGCAGCACGGATTTCACTTCACCCGCCACGCCCGCGTCCACCAGCGACAACGAGGCCGACACGACTGCCAGCGATACGCACGGCAGCGCCGACGCCCCGGGTTTTGAAGAAGATTACAGCCACGGCGGCACGCGCGACGACAACGACGAAGCCGAGTATCCGCAGGTCGCCGCCGAGACCCAGTCTCTGCGCGAGTACCTGATTTCTCAATTGTCGCTGACGCAGATCTCGGACCATGACCAGAAGCTCGTTACGCTGCTCATCGATTCGCTCGACGATCACGGCTATCTGCACCAGGACCTGGCCGAGCTTGTCGCCATCCTGCCGCCCGAACTGGATATCGAGGTCGACGACCTGCTCGTCGCGTTGCGCCACCTGCAGAACCTGGATCCGCCGGGAGTCGGCGCGCGCAACCTCGGCGAGTGCCTCAAGCTGCAGCTCGAAGCGCTGCCGTCGTCGACGCCGCACCGCGCGCAGGCGCTCGAGATCGTCAATCACCACCTCGAAGTGCTCGCCGCGCGCGATTTCGCCAAGCTGAAGAAAGTCCTGCATTGTGAAGATGCCGTTCTGCGCGGCATCAAGAATCTGATCACCAGCCTGAACCCGCGCCCGGGGGCGAGCTACTCTGCCGGCGACACGCGCTACATCGTGCCGGATGTGATAATCAAGAAAATTAAAGGCGTATGGCTTGCCGCGCTCAATCCGGAAGCGATGCCGAAGCTGCGCATCAACCGCCTGTATGCCGACATCCTGCAACGCAACCGCGACGCCGGCCACCAGCAGCTTACCGGCCAGTTGCAGGAAGCACGCTGGCTCATCAAGAACGTGCAGCAGCGTTTCGACACCATATTGCGCGTGTCGCAGGCGATCGTGGACCGTCAGCGCCATTTCTTCGAGCACGGCGAAGTCGCGATGCGCCCCCTGGTGCTGCGCGAAATCGCCGACACGCTGGACCTGCATGAATCGACCGTGTCGCGCGTGACTACCCAGAAATTCATGTTCACGCCGCGCGGCATCTTCGAACTCAAATATTTTTTCGGCAGCCATGTCACGACCGAAACGGGCGGCTCGGCGTCGAGCACCGCGATCCGCGCGCTGATCAAGCAGTTAGTGAGCGCGGAAAACGGCAAGAAACCGCTGTCCGACAGCCAGATTTCCGAGATTCTCGGCCAGCAGGGCATCGTCGTCGCGCGCCGCACCGTCGCCAAATACCGCGAATCCATGCAGATACTGCCGGTCAACCTGCGCAAGTCATTGTGATATTCATCCATCCAGCCGGAACGCCGCGATTCAGAACTTGTCTTATCTAAACGACTAACCGAGGAGCTATAATGAATCTTCATATTAGCGGTCATCATGTCGACGTCACCCCCGCGATGCGCGATTACGTCACCAGCAAGTTCACGCGCATTACGCGCCATTTCGATCACGTCATCGATGTCAACGTCATTCTCTCGGTCGACAAGCTGAAGCATAAGGTAGAAGCCAACGTGCATCTCTCCGGCAAGGATATTTTCGTCGAGTGCGACGACGCGAACATGTACGCCGCGATCGATGCGCTGGTCGACAAGCTCGACCGCCAGATACTGAAACACAAAGAGAAGCATGCCGGGCATCGCGGCGGCCGCGAGCCCGGCCGTGAGCCCACCCAACAGGACAGCGATGATTGACGCCGCGCCCCGCGCGTGCAATCGTGGCGCTCTGCGGCACGCGCGGATTACCGACAGTCCGATTTGATATGAGCCTCATAGCCAAGCTTCTCCCGGCGCAAAACGTGGTGCTGGATCTCGACGTGAGCAGCAAAAAGCGCGTGTTCGAGCACGCCGGCCTCATGTTCGAGAACAATCAGAACGTAGCGCGCAGCCAGGTCTTCGACAGCTTGTTTGCGCGCGAAAAGCTGGGGTCCACCGGCTTGGGCCAGGGCATTGCGATTCCGCACGGCCGTATCAAGGGGCTGAAAGAAGCGGTCGGCGCGCTGATCCGGATGCGCGAACCGATTCCGTTCGACTCGCCGGATGGGCAGCCAGTCAACCTCATATTCGTGCTGCTGGTGCCGGAGCGGGCGACCGATCTGCACCTGCAGATACTGAGCGAGCTCGCGCAGATGTTCAGCGATAATGCTCTTCGCGAGCAATTGCTGCAGGCCGCCTCGGTCGACGCAATGCACAAACTGATCTCCGAATGGCAACCGCATGCCGCAAGTCAGTGTAGCGCAGCTGTTTGAGGATAACCGCGACAAGCTGCGCCTGGCGTGGATCGCGGGGCGCGACGGCGGCATCCAGACGCTCGACAGCGTCCACCTGAAAGACTCGCATGGCGGCCTGATCGGCCACCTCAACTTCATCCATCCCAACTGGATACAGATACTCGCGCGCCCGGAAATCGACCATCTCAACGCGCTCGATACGGTCACGCGCCAGCAAACGCTGCACCGCCTGGCGACCTCCAATCTCGCGTGCATCGTCGTCTCCGGCGGAGAGCAGCCCCCCGAGCACCTGATCGCACTCGCGGACACCATGCACGTGGCGCTGCTGGCGTCGCCGCTCGAGAGCGTGGAACTGATGTGGATGCTGCGACCCTATCTCGCGCGCGCGCTCGCCGAATCCACCACCATGCACGGCGTATTCCTCGATGTCCTCGGCATGGGCGTCATGATCACCGGCGACAGTGGCGTCGGCAAGAGCGAGCTCGCGCTCGAACTGATCAGCCGCGGCAGCGGCCTGATTGCCGATGACGTGATCGAGCTGTACCGCATCGCGCCGGAAACGCTCGAAGGCCGCTGCCCTCCGCTGCTGCGCGACTTTCTGGAGGTGCGCGGCCTGGGCGTGCTCAATATCCGCACCATCTTCGGCGAAGCCGCCCTGCGGCCGCGCAAGAACATGAAAATGATCGTGCACCTGGAAAAACCCGCCGGCAGCGAAACCGCGCAGTACGTCGACCGCCTGCCGCTCAAGCCTGGAGTACACGAAATCCTCGGCGTCGACATCAGCAAGGTCACGATTCCGGTAGCTGCCGGGCGCAACCTCGCGGTGCTGGTCGAAGCGGCCGTGCGCAACCACGTGCTGCAACTGCGCGGCATCGACAGCACCCGCGAATTCATCGCGCGCCAGGCGCAGGAAATGAACGGCGGCGAACCGTAGATGGCGGGCGTGAGCGCATGACCGGCATGCAACTCGTCATCATTACCGGACTTTCCGGCTCGGGCAAGAGCGTCGCTTTGAAAGCGCTGGAAGACGCCACCTACTACACTGCCGACAACCTTCCTGCCAAACTTTTGCCGGCGATGGTCGATTTTTTACGCGAGGCAGGTTATGCGCGGGTCGCCGTCAGCATCGACGCGCGCAGCGGCGATACCCTCAACCAGCTGCCGCAGCAGTTAAGCGAACTCAAGGCCCGCGGCATCGACGTGAGCATCCTGTTCCTCGAAGCCAAGACGGGGACGCTGCTGAAGCGTTTTTCGGAAACGCGCCGCCGCCACCCATTGAGCGCGGGCGAACTCACGGTCCCCGAGTGCGTTGCGCGCGAGCGCGAACTGCTGGCGGAAATCGGCGGCCTGTCGCACCACATCGACACCAGCGAACTGAATCCGAACGCGCTGCGCGCATGGATCAAGGAATTCGTCGACTTCGACCACGCCGGCATGACGCTGCTGTTCCAGTCGTTCGGCTACAAGCATGGCATTCCATTGGACGCCGATCTCGTATTCGACGTGCGCTGCCTGCCCAATCCGTTTTACGACCCCAGGCTGCGCCCGCTGACGGGCAAGGACCGTGCGGTAGTCGATTTCCTGGAAGCCGACGCCAACGTCAATCTCATGTACAACGACATCCGCACCTTCGTCGCCAACTGGCTGCCCTGCTTTCTCGCCGACAACCGCAGTTACGTGACGGTTGCCATCGGCTGCACGGGCGGCGAGCACCGCTCCGTGTATTTCGTCGAAACGCTGGCCCGCCATTTCCGCGAAAGCCGCCGCGTGCTGGTGCGCCACCGCGAACTCACATCATGACCGCCGCGGATCCGCAGACGTATATTTTTCCGCTCAACACGGTGCTGTTTCCGGGCGGCGTGCTGCCGCTCAAGACCTTCGAGCAGCGCTATATCGAGATGACCAAGGTCTGCATCAGCGAAGCGCGCCCGTTCGGCGTGTGCCTGATCAAGGAAGGCCGCGAAACCGGCACGCCGGCGGTGCCGCAGGACATCGGCTGTCTCGCGCGCATTGTGCGCTGGGACATGCCGCAGCTTGGCGTATTTCATCTGCAGGTCGAAGGCCTGCAGCGCTTTCGCATCTTGAGCTCCATGGTGGAAAAAAACGGGCTTATTTCAGCCACCATCGAACCTCTGGATAACGACAGCGAAGTCGCACCGCAGGAAACCCTGTGCAGCGAGGTGTTGAAAGCCATCATCGAGAAGATCGGCGCCGACCACTTTCCGTCACCGCACCGTTTCGACGACGCGGCGTGGATCGGCTATCGCCTGAGCGAAGTGCTGCCGATCAGCCTGGATCTCAAGCAGCAAATGCTGCGCATGACCGACCCGCAGGCGCGCCTGTCGGAGTTGGGCAAGATACTCTCCGCGCAGGGCTTGCGGTCCTAGAAGCAGTCTCAAAAAAACTTTGGAACCGCCGATAAACTCTTTTTAATACCCCCTTGAGGGCTACGCAGATGAACGCAGATAAGCTCAGGGGATTTGACCTGGATTCGGGGAGAGGTCTGGATTTATATCGGCGTCAATCGGCGTATATCGGCGGTTGCTTGTCGTTGTTGTATTTTTGAGGTGAGTTCTAGTTCTTTTCGCCAGTTTCGCCGAAATAGCCGGGGAATTCCGCTGCATAGCACGCGGGCGAAGTGTAGCCTGCCGCAGCCTCGGCCCGCCGGCGCGGCAGGCCGCGTTGCGCGCAAAGCTGCTGTACCAGCTCGCGACATTTGCCGGCGCTCAGACGCGCCAGGCTCGCGTTTTTCGCCACGTAGATGCCCGCTTCCGTCACCACGAAATCCATTGGTACGTCGTGCGGCTGCGGGCGTATCGTCGGCAGGCCGGCGAATTCAAAGGCAACGCCTATGGCCAGCGGTTGCGGCGACGTCGCGTCCAGCGTGCGGTCGAAATAGCCGCCGCCATAGCCCAGCCGGTAACCCTGCGCGTCAAAGCCGTTCATCGGGACAATTGCGGCATCCGGCACCACCAGCGCGGTGCCATCGGGAATCGGGATGTCGTAAACGCCGGTCGTCATCGGCGCGCCCGGCCACCACGCGCGGAACTGCAGCGGCGTCGCCTTCGCGATCACCACCGGCAATGCAGCAGCCGCACCCGCTTCCCGAAATCGCCTGATCGCAAAGCGCGCATCGAACTCGCCTTTGAACGGCCAGCAAAAACCGATGGTCATTCCGGCCAGCATTTCGAAACCGGCTTCGAGATGCGCGGTGATCGCGGCGTTCAATTGACGGCGGCGGATAGGCTCCAGCGCGACGCGCTGCGCAATCAGCTCAGCGCGCTTCGCTTTGCGCCAATCCCTGATTTCGGGCCATGCTTCATTCATACCAATATTTTCCTCTGCACCGCTGGCCGCCGCTGCGCGCCAGTCTTATACTGATAGTCAAATGATCGGCAAGTTCCAAGCTTACACCGCGCTGGGCGCATTGTGCATCGCCCTCATGTGCGCAGCGGGCGCGCATGCCGCCGACACGCCGCAGGAAACCGAAGCTCCTGCGTGGTTCAAAATCTCTTTCCTCGACCTGCGCGACGACATCAAGGAAGCAACGGCGGCCAAAAAGCGCGTGGTGATTTATTTCGGCCAGAACGGCTGCCCGTACTGCAAGCGGCTGATGGAGGTCAATTTCAAACAGCCGGACATCGTCGCCAAAACACGCCGGCATTTCGACGCCATCGAAATCAACATTTTCGGCAGCCGCGAAGTCACGTGGCTGGACGGCAAGCCGCGCAGCGAAAAAGAATTCGCCGCGCTGTTCAAGGTGCAGTTCACGCCGACGCTGCTGTTCCTCGACGAGAAAGGCGGCGGCGCGCTGAGAGTCAACGGCTACTACCCGCCGCCGCGCTTCATGGCGGCGCTCGACTACGCGGCGCAGCCGCGGGCGGGCGACGTCAGCTTTGCCGATTTTCAGAAAAAATACCTGCCCGAGGCCCGCGCCGCGATCCCGCGTGACGATTCACTTTTCCGCAAACCGCCCTATGTTTTTGACCGCCGCAAGCCGGCGGCGCACCCGCTCGCCGTTTTTTTCGAGCAGCCGGATTGTGCGGACTGCGACGAAATGCATGCGGCCGCGCTGAAGGCCGAAGAGACCCGCAAGCTGCTCGCGCGTTTCGACGTTTACCGGCTCGACGTGAAAAGCGGCACCGCAGTCGTCGCACCCGACGGCGCGAGAACCACCGCGGAGCAGTGGGCGCGCGATCTCAAAGTGCTCTACACGCCCGGCGTAATCCTGTTCGACGCCGCCGGCCGCGAAGTACTCAGGATCGAAGCTTATGTGCGGATGTTTCACCTGCAGTCCGCGCTCGACTACGTCGCCAGCGGCGCTTACCTGCAGGAGCCGAATTTCCAGCGCTACGTCCAGGCGCGCGCCGACGCCATGCGCGATCGCGGGCAGCGCGTCGACATCATGAAGTAGCATGTTTGGTGGTCGCGAAACAGCGCAACGCACTTGGAACTGATCAGTGCGTACGGTAAGCGCCAGCGAGGTCCACTCCGCCTCTCGATTACTTACTTTTCCGCCGCGATAGCCGCGATGATGCGTTTGACCGGCGCCGGAATTGCCGCGCCCAACGCCTCTTCGAGCGGCAACCACATCACGCCGGGTGCCGCTGCATGCGCCACCACATGACTGACCTTCAGCCGCTGCGGCACGATGTCGAGCTTGAAATGCGTAAACCCGTGAGCGACTGTCGGCATCACTTCATGCTGCGCAACTGCGGCGCCGTAGCGTTGCGCGCACAACGCAATCATGTCGGTGCCCGCCGGGACTTCGGGCAGGCTCCACATACCGCCCCAAATGCCGGTCGGCGCACGTTTTTCGAGCAGCACCTGCCGCGCGTGCAGCAGGATCAGCATATCGGTGTGCCTTTGGGGCAGCGCCTTGCGCGGGCGTGGCGCAGGATATTTGCCAATCGCGCTTTGATTTAGCGCGACGCATTCGGGCGCCACCGGGCACACATCGCAGCGCGGCTTGCTGCGCGTGCACACCGTAGCGCCCAAATCCATCAGCCCTTGCGTATACGCCTCGATGTCGCGGGAAGGCAATTGCCGTTCCGTTTCGCGCCACAGCACCGCCGCCACCTGCGCATTTCCGGGAAAACCGGCAATGCCGAAGTGGCGCGCAAACAGCCTTTTCACATTGCCGTCGAGAATGGCATGGCGGGCGCCGTATGCGAATACGCAAATCGCGGCTGCCGTCGAACGGCCTACGCCCGGCAACGCGAGCAATGCGTCGAAATCAACCGGCATGCGCCCGCCGTGCCCGGCTACGGCCAGTTGCGCCGCGCGATGCAGGTTGCGCGCGCGCGAGTAATAGCCGAGCCCGGCCCATAGCGTCAGCACTTCATCCTGCGTTGCCGCGGCGAGCGATCCGATATCGGGAAAGCGCTGGAGAAACCGCTGGTAATACGGGATGACCGCAGCCACCTGCGTCTGCTGCAGCATGATTTCAGACAACCAGATGCGGTAGGCGTCGCGCGTTTTCTGCCACGGCAGGTCGTGCCGGCCGTGCTGCTTCTGCCAGCGCACGACTTTGGCGGCGAAACTCACCGCGCGTGGAGCCCCGCCGGTTGATGCGGCTTTGCGCGCCAACTTAGCGCCCAAACAGCCCCTTGAGCTTGTCCTGCACCTGCTCCTGCACCTTGGCCTTGATTTCTTCTTTCTTGGTTTCGACCACGGCCTTCGCCGCGCTCGCCGCGATGCCGCTGAAATCGATTTTGTATTGCGGCGCCGTGAACGGCCCGGACAGTTTGACCGGCACGGTCAGGCCTTTCATGTCCACGAGTTCTTTGCCGCCCTGCCCGGCCGCCGTCGCCACCACCGTCGCCTTGACCAGGTAGTCGAGATTTTCGTTGCCGATGTCGATATCGCCTTCGCCGCCCAAGCGCAGCAGCGGCGATTTGCCGGAAAGATCGTTGTTGTGCGCAACACCGTTCTTGATGTTGAAAGTCGCCGACAGTTCGGAGAAGTCGGTCTTTTCGGTCTGACTGGCCGCCTGCGTCTTCTCGCCTTTCAGCGAACCCAGCTTGGCCTTGGCGTCGCGAATCGAACCCGCGATGTTGATGCCCTTGATCGCGCCATCAGCGAGCTTGATCGCCGCGTTGCCGTTCAGCGCTTTCTTGATTGCCGATACGGTATTGCCCTGCCCGCTCACGTCGAGCGCGACATTGCCCTTGCCTTCGAGCGCATCGAAATTGGCGGCGTCTTTCAATAGCGACCCAACGTTGATGCCGGTCAGGTTCTGCTTGACTGATATCACCGGCGTCGCCGCAGCCTGCACCGTCAGTGCGCCGGCCAGCGTGCCCTGATACAGATTCGCCGCGATCGGGCTCACGTCGACGCGGCCGTTGGCGGCCTTGACGTCGACACGCACGTTCGCCGCCTTGACGTTGGCAATCTTGAGCGAGCCGATCTTGATGCTGCCGTTCGCGTTGAGTCCCTTCAACGCAGACAGGTCGAGCGGCTGTTCCGGCTGTTTCTGCTTCGGATCGGATTTCGGCAGGTAGCGGTCGGCATCGAGCTGATCGATATTGATGTCGAACGTATAGAAAGGCGGCGCAAATTTACTGAGGCCCGCCTTGCCGCTGATATTGCTGTCGTCGAATTTGGTGGCGAACGTCAGGCTCGCGGTCTGTTTTGCAAGATCGACTGCAGCGGAACCATTGATGGTGGCATCGATTGGATTCTTCGGCAGCTTGGGATTGTTGACGTTGACGGTAGCCACCAGCTTGTCGAGCTCCAGTTTTTGCGCGTCTATGCTGCCGGCAAGCGGGCTCGACAGCTTGGCCTTGATGGTAGAGCCGTCCTGCGCCATCTCCACATTAAGCGTCATCGCCGCCGCCTTGAACGCCTGCGCGGTGCCATCCATGCCAGGAATGTCGAGCTTGACGACCGTCTTGCTCTTGCCGTCGTTCAGGGTCGCGTCGAGCGCGATCTTTTCGCCGCTCACTTTGTCCTTGGTGACATTGAGCTTGGGCGCATCGAATTTTACGTTGAGATCGCCGCCGCCCTCCGGCTTGCCGGTAGCTGCGACGGTCAGCTTGGAAATCAGGAATTCTTTCGTTGCCAGTTTTACGTCGACGTCGCCTTTGGCGCTGGCTACGAGATTGCTGATGCCGGCGGCCATGCCTTTCGCGCTGAAATCCAGCCCTTCGAGCGCGTAATGCTGCTGCTCCGTATCGACCGTGATGGTGGTCTTGAGCGCGGTTTCGAGGCTCAGCTTCGGTTTGTCGCTTTGCGCCGTAAACGAGAGATCGATTTTGGTCGGCACCCCGCTCGCAATGCGGCCGGTGCGGAGATTCAATTTGGACAGCGAGTACTTCGCGCCCGCCGTGTGGTCGACATAAGTAATGGTCGCATTCTCGAACGTCACGTGATCAATATCGACCTTGACCGGCGGCCCCTCGCTTTTCGGCGCCGCCGGCGCGGCCTTGTCGCCGCCCGTCAGATCGTCGATGCTGAGCTTGCCGTCCTTGCCGCGCACCAGGTTGGCGCGCAGATTTTTGATCTCGATGGTGCTGACCACCAGTTGTTTCGACAGCAGCGGCATCAGCTTCAGAGATACGCGAAAATCCTCGACCCCGGCGAACTCCTGCTCGCTGCCAAACTCCGACAGCGACGCTTTGCCGAGGACCGCGCCTATGCTCGGGAACAGCGACAGCTTGATGTCGCCATCCAGCTTGAGCGTGCGCTTGGTCTTTTCCTTCACCGCCTGCACAATCTGCGCCTTGTACTGATTGGGATCGAAAGTCGCCGCGACATACGCGCCGGCCGCGATCAGCAAGATAACGATACCCGCCAGCGGTAGCACGACGAATTTGAGGATTTTTTTCATGGCGCAGCTCCCAATGTTGGTTAGCGCAGCCCGCAAACGCGGATGGAGCGGGTGAAGGGAATCGAACCCTCGTATGCAGCTTGGGAAGCTGCCGTTCTACCATTGAACTACACCCGCGGCAGCCGGGATTTTACGCTATTACCGGATATCGCCTCAAACTGGCTCAGTAAAACAGTTATAGGGGTGGAGAGCGCTGACCTTTACTGAGCGCCCCGTCATGTGCGATGCCGGTCAGCTTGTCCCGGCCGCAATGTTCACAGAACGATGACCCTTTACGACGGCACAATCGCTGGGGGAACACGAATACGTGAAATGCTCATCCGCTTCTCTACCATCCCTGTGTATTCGTCAATCACAGCGGGAGGTTCAATCGATGGCAGGGCGAGCGGTCAGACCAACGGCTGGACGATGTGTGGCAGAGCCTCGAGCGCAGAAATTGGGAAGCTGCCGTTCTGCCATTGAACTACACCCGCAATGGGCAGGAATTTTACGGTGTTTCACTTCCCGCCGGTATCGCCCATCCGTCAATCATCGTCCGCGTCAACGGCCAGCCTGTTCTGCCATGTCTGCGTAGAACGGCCGCGCCAGCCGCCAGAACTCCTGCGGCGCTTCCAGCAACATGAGCGTTCCGTAGTCGGGTGCGATCCGCAGCGTGGAGGCGGGTATCCGATCGTGCAAAGCACTGCTCATCGCCGCGGTGGGGCCGAAATGACCGGCATCCAGCCCGGCGCCGACGATCAGCGTCGGCGTCCTGATCGATTGCAGGCGCGCGTCGGTCAGCCAGAAGCCGCGCAGCGCGCGGATCCACTGCAGCGCGCGCGCCGTGTCGAGCTGCATGAAGCGGTCGCCACGCAGCCGGGCGGCGACCATGCGCTCGACCGCATTGAAATTCTTCTCGACAAAGCCCGGGCTGAACCCCGCCATCAGCCAGTAATAGGCATAGAGCTCACGGCCGCCACTCTCCATCATGACGCGCATGAACTCGACGCCTTTGTCGACCGCGCGCATATCGCCGAGCCGGTAGAACGGATTCAGCAGCGTGCAGGAGCGAACCCGCGCGGGAAAGTCGGCGGCGCAGCGCAGCGCGACGTGCGTGCCGCCTGTCCAGCCCAGCAGGTGAAAGTCTTCGTAGCCCAGGCCGGACGCGACCGCCGCGCAAGCGTCCGAGAGCGTTCCGAACGCCACGGCAGGGGCTTCGAGCGCGGCCGCCGACGGCATCTCGAGATCGAACTGCGCGACCGAGAAAAACTCGCACAGGTCATCCCATACCGTGTCCCAGGCGCCCATGTCGCGCGATGCCATCCTGACGAGCAGGATCAGCGGCTTGCCCGGCTGGCGGGTAATGCAGACCTCTGTGCCAGACACGCTTTCCGTGGTTCTGGGGAACGGCATGTAAGCCTCCGTGGTTCCGATGCCCGGGGAGATTTCGGCTAGTCGGGCTTGATGGCCGCTTGCTTGATGACCTTGCCCCACCGAGCCGTTTCATCATCGAGGTATTTCGCGAACTGCTCGATGGTTCCCGGCATTGCCTCTACACCATCCGCTTCGAAGGCCGCGCGGACATCCGGGAGATTCAGCGCAACGTTGGACTCCTGATTCAGGCGCTGCACGACGGGGCGCGGCGTATCGGCGGGCGCCAGCAGCCCAAACCACGCGTAGATATCGAGGCCCGGATAACCGACTTCGGCGAGCGCCGGCACGTTGGGCAACTGCACCGCCCGTTTTCCGGACGCAACAGCAAGCGCGCGCAACCTGCCGCTCATGACATGCGGTTTGGACGTGGAAATCGTCGCGAACGCGACCTCCACTTCACCCGCAATCAGGGCGGTGACCTGCGGGCCAGCGCCTTTGTATGAAATCTGCTGGGCATTCAATCCGCTCGTCAGCTTGAAGAGTTCCATGCCCAGATGGGCTGCGGTGCCGTTGCCCGGCGAACTGTAATTGACGCCGCGCCCGGTTTTGGACAGGGCGATAAGCTCCGCGACCGATTTCGCCGGCGACGTCGCAGTAACCAGCATTACCGACGGCACCCGGGCGGCCAGGGTAATCGGCGCGAAGTCTTTCTTGGTGTCGTAGGGAAGCTTCGGGTACAGACTGGGATTCGTGGCGTGCGGCAATGCGCACAGCAGCAATGTGTAACCGTCAGGCAGTGCCTTGGCAACGATTTCGCTGCCGATCTGCGTGGCTGCGCCGGGCCGGTTGTCCACGACCACCTGCTCCTTGAGGGCCGCGGAAAGCTTGCTGGCCAGCATGCGCGCAACGAGATCCGTGCCGCCACCCGGCGCAAAAGGCACAACCAGCCGCACCGGCTTGCTGGGATAGGGCTGCGCGCTGGCGTGCGGGGAGCAAAGCACGCTCACCGCGGCTATCGCCACCGGCAGCAACTGAAAATGGAAATGATTGCGAGTGCAATGCCGATTTGACGGCATCGCAAAACCGGAAAATTTCATCGGGCTTCCTAGTGTGAAGAATTTGTCCGGAGAATTACAGACTTTATTTTGTTTGATTAGTCTGCGGACGAACCGTATGATTGTCAACGAAGCGGTGCGCGCGAGACAAAGAAAAATAACAATTCTGTCTCCGCTGATTTAGAGCCCGCGTCGATCATCCACACTGAGATATCACCCCGCTATCGGCTATCGAAGAGGAGCCCTCGCATGAAGAAATCAGCCCCCGAACCCGGACTGATGTCCGGCGACCCGGGCGCGTTATTCAAAGGGCGCATCGGCAAGACCTTTGCTGATTCCGAACCGTGGTGGCCGACGCCCGCGCGCGCACCGGACGGCGCGCCCAATATCGTCATGATCCTGCTCGACGATCTCGGGTATTCGGACTTCGGCGCGTTCGGCAGCGAGATCGCCACGCCCAACATCGACCGGCTTGCGCACCATGGCCTGCGCTTCGATCACTACACGACAGTACCCATGTGCACGCCCGCACGCGCGGCGTTCCTCACTGGCAAAAATCCCCATGCGGTCGGCTGCGGCTGGCTCACGCATGGCGATCCCGGCTACCCTGGTTATGGCGGAGAAATCTCGCCGGATGCGCCGACCGTTGCCGAGTTACTGCGCGAGCAGGGTTATTCATCGATGGCGATCGGGAAATGGCATAACACGAAGGAACACAACGCGTCCGCCGCAGGCGACCGGCGATCGTGGCCCGTGCAGCGCGGCTTCGACCAGTTCTATGGCTTCATCGCCTCGGAGACCAGCTACTTCTATCCCGACTGCCTGTACGAAGGATCGCAGGCGCTGAATATCGACAGTTATCCGGCGGACTACTTTGCCACCGATGACTGGACCGACCGGGGGATCCGCTTCGTCAAGGATCATCTCGGCAGCGGGCCCAACAAGCCGTTTTTTCTTTACATGGCCTACAACGCGCCGCACATGCCGATCCAGGCGCGACCGGAAGACATCCGCAAATACCGCGGCCGCTACGACGCGGGGTGGGACGTGCTGCGCGAGGCCCGCTTCCGCAAGCAGATCGCGGAAGGGTTGTTCGACAAAGACACCCGGCTGCCGCCGCGGAACCCGGGCATCCCCGCGTGGGAACAGTTGCCGGCCGGGCAGCGCGAACTGTTTCCGCTCTACATGGAAGTGTATGCGGCGCTCGTTGAAAACCTGGACCGCAATATCGGGCGCCTCGTGAGCTTCCTCGAACAAGCGGGCGTCGTGGACAACACGCTGATCATGGTGGCCTCCGACAACGGCGCAAGCGCCATGGGCGGCGACGACGGCACGGTCAACGGATGGCAACGGCGGCTGGGCGGGACCGAGGACGCCGCACAGATCCGCGCCCTGATCGCTGAGGGCGGCTTCGGCGGCCCGGATACCTACATCGCTTATCCGCGGGGCTGGGCGCAGGTTTCCAATACGCCCTTCCGCTATTTCAAGCGCACGCCCATGAACGGCGGCATCCGGGTGCCCTTTATCGCCCATTGGCCGAAGGTGATCAAAGACCCGGGCGCCATCCGGCGGCAGTGGACGCACGTCACGGACATTCTGCCCACGCTGCTTGACGTCGTCGGCGTACCCTACCCGGCCGCCTTCGGCGGTTATCGCACGCGCGAGCTGGACGGGATGAGCTTCGCGGAAGCGCTGCGGAATCCCGAGGCGCCGGTTCGCCGCACTCGCCAGCATTACGAGCTCGACGGCAATCGCGGCTATATCAAGGACGGCTGGAAGATTGTGTCGCTGCAACCGCCGGCGAAAGCGATCAATCTTGCAAACTGGATGCTCTACGACCTGGGGACCGACCCTACCGAGGTGAACGATCTCGCCGCTACCCGCCCGGACAAGCTGAAGGAGCTGGTTGAGGCTTTCGAGCAAGACGCTGCGGCCAACTACGTGTATCCAATCGACAATCGCGAATACGACAAATCCCTTACCGTGCCACCGTATCGGCTGGCCGTCATCAACCAACCGCATGTGTTCTATCAGGGCGCACAGACCGCGGAGCGCGTCAGCGTATTCCAGTTGTTCGCTGACCGTTCATTCCGCATCACGGCGCGCTTCGACTTCCAACCGGGCGCGCAGGGCGTCATCTATGTGATCGGCGGCGCCTTCGGCGGGCTGGTGGCCTACGTACTTGAGGGCGCGTTGTATTTCATCTACCAGCGCTGGCCCATGCCCCTGGAACTGGCCCCCATCCCGCTCGAGAGCGGAACAGTGGAAATGGTCTTCGACTATGAAGCGCTGGGGAAGCGGCAGGGTCAGGGACGAATCCTGGTGAATGGCCGCGAGTGGGTGCCCCGCACCCCAATGTCACCCTCGCTCGGCCGGCTGCCTTCAGAGGGCATCGATGTAGGCATCGACCGCCGCCAGCCCGCGACCCACCACTACGCGAAGTTCGGCACCTTCAAGTACTCGCACACCATCGAGGGGGTAAGGGTGGAGCCCGGGCCGCAGGCGCCGGGCTCCCTGATCAACATGCCGGAGGACCTTGCGCAGCGTCATGCGGTTGCAAGTGTGCGGCCGCCTGGCGCCTGACGCCCCCGCAATCTCAGGCCGAACGGTCTCTGGGCGCCTGGTGCAGGCACGCGATCCCGATGCGATCGCCAGGCCAGGCGGGATAGCGCCTGAGCACCTCGGGATCATGTCCCGGTACGATATGACCGGCTGAGTCGGCGGCGGCCGCCACCTTGCGATAGCCGGCGAGCATGTCGGCCACGTTGTAGACAATCGGGAACGGGCGATCCTGTTCCATGTTTTCATAAAAGTGGCTGGCATCCGAAGCCAGCACCACCCAGCCCCGCGCGGTGTGCACGCGCACGGCCTGCAACCCGCGGGTATGTCCGCCGATCAGCATCAGCTGCACGCCGGGGAAGAGGTCGGTATCGCCGTCATGGAAGATCACGCGATCCGCGTAGACTTTCCGCACCATCTCGACCACGTCTTCAACCGAGTACGCGTGCCGCAACGGGCCATAACACATGCAGCGGCCCGTGACATATTCCAGTTCGGAATCCTGCACATGAAACCGCGCGTTCGGCAGCAACCCGAGATTGCCCGCGTGATCGTAATGTAGGTGCGTCAACACCACGTCCTTGATGCCGGCGGGGTCCACGCCCAGCGTGCGCAGGGCGTCGATCGGGCAACGCAGCAGAGTGCGATGGCGCGCGGCCGCGGCAGCGGAGTTGAAACCGGTGTCGATCAGAATGTCGCGATCTTGGGAGCGCAGCAACCAAACAAAAAAATCCATCGGCATCGGCCCGTCATGCGGATCGCGCTGAATGAAATTATCGCTACGCTGCCGGTCGTGTGTCGCGTAGCGAATGGCGTAGACCTCATACCGGGTCGTGCTCGTCATTTCAGCTCCATCCTTGAGGCGCGCGCCAGTACGGCGCCTATTTCCCGATCAGCCGGCTGATCACAGGCCAGTACTGCTCCCCCAATCCGGCCTTGATCGCCTTGTCGAACCACGCGTCCGCATTACGCGCGCCCTGCGCGTCGACCTTCGCCTCGCTGGCCAGCCGCAGGGCATAGCCGAGGTCTTTGCGTGCGTACTGGACGGAAAACGCCCGCAGCGGGAACTGGTCCGGAATCATGGCCTTCATGCCATGGTTGCGCAGGGCAAAGCTATCGCCGGAGCCTTTGGAAAGCGTATCAAACAGCAGGGCCGGATCCACGCCAGCATGCGTGCTGATGGCTTTCGCTTCCGCGATGGCAACGCCGATCTCGAACAGAATCATGTTGTTCAGTATCTTCACCACCTGCCCGCAGCCGACCGGGCCGCAGAGCGTAATCTCGTTGGCAAAGTGTGCAATCAGTGGACGCACTTTCTCAAAAACTGACGCCTCTCCCCCCACCATCACCGACAATGTGCCGGCCTCGGCCGCCGCGCGCGTGCGTGCCACCGGCGCATCAATGAAAACCGCACCCCGGCTGGCGAACGCCTGCGCCAGCTGCCGTGTGGTATCGACGGGCGAAGTGCCGAGATCAATCACCACCTGTCCGGCCGTGATTGCCGCGAGCAAGCCGTCAGGGGCATGCGCCAACTGACTGACGACCTCCCCGGAGGGCAATGACAAAAACACCACATCCGAACCTCCGACCACGCCGCGTATTGATCCGCCGTTTTGCACACCGCTGGCTTTAAGTCGCTCGAGCGGCGCGGGATCCCGGTCAAAGGCGACCAAGGTGAAACCTGACTTCACCGCCAGATTGCGGCAGATCGGTTCCCCCATGACGCCGAGCCCGATGAAGCCGATTTGTTTCAGTTGTTCGCCCACTGTCATTCCCCCTCAAAAATAAAAACACGGACCGCTGACACCGCCGAACGCGTGCGCCCTGTCTGCAATTCCAGACGTTGGGTGCGATCAGGAAATTAGTCTGGCGGAGGACTAAACGCGGTGAAGGGAATCGAACCCTCGTATGCAGCTTGGGAAGCTGCCGTTCTACCATTGAACTACACCTGCAATAGGTGCGAATTCTACAATGTTTCCCACCTGTAGCGGGGTCGGAGCGCGCCGGTACGGGCAGCAGTGGCGATGGTGGCCTCGCCATGCGTATTGCCACGAAAAAAACGAGCCCGGTGCGTCACATACGCCCGTCACGTGCGTTGACACCATGGTGGACGATTCTTTATTCTGCGCAACGGATTGGCTATTTTTCAACTTTTAACAATCGTGCGACGGACTTCACGCCCGCGATAACTGACCCAAAGAGAGTTTTCATGACCATAGCATTGGTGTCCAAGCAGTTCATTGCCGGATTCGGCGACGAGTTCAAAGCGGTCGGGGCGAGCGCCGGCAAATCGGTGGAGTTCATGACGCTGCCCGAAACCAAGGGCGCGCGGCTGACGCAGGCCGATTGCGACCGCATCGACTGCACCTTCATCGACCGCGACATCCGCTTCGACGAGCACCTTTATGCGGCGTACGGCGCAGCGGTCATGGGGTCGAACAGTCTCAAATGGATACACTTCACCAGCTCCGGCATCGGCCAGCAGCCCTTCGCACCCGCCCTCGACGCCAAAGGCGTCACGATGTCGAGTTCCACCGGGTCGAACGCCGAACCGGTCGCGCAAACAGGTTTTACCGGCTTGCTCATGCTCGCGCGCGGCTTCCCGGGGTATATGGATGCCCAGCGCAAACACGAGTGGAAGCCCATGCGCGGCGCGACGCTGCCGCCCGACCTGCGCGGCCAGACTGTCGTCATTATCGGCATTGGCGCCATCGGCAAGATATTCTCCGGCTACGCGCGCGCTTTCGGGCTCAAGGTAATCGGCGTGCGCCGCAGCCCGCTCAAAGCGGACGATCCGGTCGATGAAATGTTCACGCCGGCGCAACTGGGCGAAGTGCTGCCACGCGCCGACTGGGTCGTCATCGCCTGCCCGCTCACCAAGGAAACGCGCCACCTCGTCAATGCGGACGCGTTCAAGCGCATGAAAAAAGGCGCCTGCCTGATCAACATCGGGCGCGGCGAAGTGATGGATGAAGAAGCGTTCATCGCCGCCATCAAGAGCGGCCATCTGGCCGGCGCCGCGCTCGATGCGCACCGCCAGGAACCGCTGCCTGCGGATTCGCCGCTGTGGGACCTGCCCAACGTCATCGTCTCGCCGCACAACGCATCGGCCTCGACCGGCAACGAAAAACGCTGCGCCGAAATGTTTATCGCCAACTTCTGGCACTGGGCGCGCGGCGAGCCGATGTTCAACGTGCAGCGCCTGTCTTAAGTCAAGCCCCGACTATTCCGACCGCGCCGCATGATCGCATTGACCGTCAATGGCACCGCCCACCGCTTCGAGCAACCGCTGAACTGCCGCCAGTTGCTCGAGCGCCTCAACCTGGCCGGCAAGCGTGTCGCGCTGGAGCGCAACGGTGAAATCGTGCCGCGCGGCCGGCACGCGGACGAAATGCTGGCCGACGGCGATAAGCTCGAAATCGTAGTCGCGGTCGGCGGCGGTTGATTGTGGTCAATGCGGCTCTCCCATTAACGGCGCATACTTCCGCTGATTCCCCTTTCCTGCCTCTGCCCTTATGAAGCTCCGCGAAACTCTCGATACGTTCATCATTGCCGGCAAGCCGTACCAATCGCGCCTGCTGGTCGGCACCGGCAAGTACAAGGACTTCACCGAGACGCGCGCCGCCATCGACGCCAGCGGCGCGCAAATCGTGACCGTCGCGATCCGCCGCACCAATATCGGCCAGGATCCGAAACAACCCAGTCTGCTCGACGTGCTGCCGCCGGCGCAATTCACCATCCTGCCGAACACTGCGGGCTGCTATACGGCGGACGACGCCGTGCGCACGCTGCGGCTCGCGCGCGAACTGCTCGACGGTCACGATCTCGTGAAGCTTGAAGTACTGGGCGACCAGAAGACCCTGTTTCCCGACATGGCCGAAACGCTGAAGGCTGCCGCGACGCTGGTGAAAGACAATTTCAAAGTGATGGTCTATTGCAGCGATGACCCGATCGCGGCGCGCCAGCTCGAAGACATCGGTTGCTGCGCGGTGATGCCGCTCGCTTCGCTGATCGGCTCCGGCATGGGCATCCTCAATCCGTGGAACCTGCAGATCATCATCGATAACGCGAAAATCCCCATCATTGTCGATGCCGGCGTAGGCACCGCGTCGGATGCGGCGATCGCGATGGAACTCGGCTGCCAGGGCGTGCTGATGAACACCGCGATTGCCACCGCCAAAAATCCGGTGATGATGGCTTCCGCCATGAAAAAAGCCGTCGAGGCCGGGCGCGAAGCGTTTCTCGCCGGCCGCATGCCGAAGAAACCGTACACCGCCTCACCGAGCTCTCCCGTCGACGGCACGTTTACCGGGGGCGTGCCGGCCGACAAACGCTGACGCCGGGGTGTAGCGCCTGCGCTACACTTGCCGCATGAACTCAACCACGCATCGTCCCATCCGCAGCTTTGTACTGCGCCAGGGACGCGTTTCGAACGCGCAGCAGCGTGCGCACGACACTCTTCTGCCGCAGTTCGGCATCGCGTACTCGCCGCAAGTCATCGACCTTGACGGCATCTTCGGCCGCCTTGCGCCGAAGGTGCTTGAAATCGGTTTCGGCATGGGCGAGACGACCGCGGTCATCGCGGCGCTACATCCCGGCAACGATTACCTCGGCATCGAGGTGCATACGCCCGGCGTCGGCAGTCTGCTGAAAACCATAGGCGAGCAGCACCTCGCCAACGTGCGCATCGTCCAGCACGACGCCGTCGAAGTCCTGCACAACATGATTGCGCCGGACACCTTCGATGGCGTGCACGTTTTCTTTCCCGACCCATGGCCGAAAAAACGCCACCACAAGCGGCGCCTGCTGCAGGCGGAGTTCGTCGCGCTGCTCGTCACGCGCATGAAAACCGGCGGCTATCTGCACGTGGCGACCGACTGGCAGGAATACGCCGAGCACGTGCTCGAAGTCCTGCGGCGCGAGCCGCGCCTCGCCAACACCAACGAAGGCTACGCGCCGCGTCCCGACTACCGGCCGCAGACCAAGTTCGAAACGCGCGGCCTCAAGCTCGGCCACGGCGTGTGGGACATCATCTTTCGTCGTGTGTAAAAGAACTTAAAAACTGCAAGACAGATTGCGGCCGCAGATGAACGCGATGAACGCAGATAAAATCAAAAAAACGAGTGGAAAACCCTTTTTCGTTTCAGTTTTACATCGGCGTTTATCTGCGGCTAATTTGATTTTTTAGTTCGCGTCTAAAGAGGCATCCATGTTCGCAGTCATTTTTGAAGTCGAACCCGCAGCGGGCAAACAGCAGGATTACCTCGACATCGCCGCGTCGCTCAAGCCCGAACTCGAGAAAATCGACGGGTTCGTTTCCATCGAGCGCTTTCAAAGCCTCGCCCAGCCGGGAAAAATCCTTTCGCTCTCGTTCTGGCGCGATGAAGCAGCACTCATCCGCTGGCGGCAGCACGAAGCGCATCACCGCGCGCAATGGCAGGGCCGCGGGGGCGTTTTCGCCGACTACCGGCTGCGCGTCGCATCAGTCGTGCGCGATTACGGCATGTTCGACCGCGCGCAAGCGCCGCAACAGTTTCCTGACGCTAAACGCTAGGAGTGCCTAACATAGTGAAACGCGCGATGCGCTGTCACGATTTTGGCTCAGAACGCGAAGCAAGACACGCGACTTAGTGATTCTAAGTAAGTGGCTTGCGACAATGTTATGAGCCAAAACTCGTGCCAGCCCGAAGGGTTGCTGCCAGAATCGGCGCTGGCTTCGTTGCTCGTCTAGCGAATACATTAAGTATTAGCTTCACCGGGCGCCTTGCTATCACCAATTCTGACGGCAACGCACACGTGTTTCACTATGTTAGGCACTCCATAAGCTACACTAGCGGCAAATGGGAGGTGCCATGATTACCGAGAAAATCAAAGTGCGCGTGACCGAAAGCGGGCAGACCATGGAAGTCGTGGTCTACGACAAGCGCGCCTCCGGCATCCAGGTCGTGCTCGGCGAAGGCGTGCACAGCGTCAAGTGCGAATTGACGCCGACTCACACCGGCCTTGCCTACGTGGGTTCGGTGATGGGACGGGAGATTGTCTACGAGCGCAGCCGCGAACAGGTGCAGGCCGACATCGACCGCCTCAACCCGAACATGCGCGAATTCAAGCGTTGACGATCTGTACCCCGCGACGCCCTAGTTTGCGGGGTACGCAGATTGGCGCCGATATAATTCCAGGCCTTTCCCCGAATTAAGGTCAAATCCCTGGACCTTATCTGCGTTCATCGGCGTACCCCTCAAGGGGGTATTAAAAAGAATTTATCGGCGGTTCCAAACTGTTTTTGAGACTAAGCAGCTTCTAAGGTTCGACCCGCAGGTTCGCTTCTTTCACGAGCTTGCCCCAGCGCGCGGCTTCACTCGCCATGAACTGACCGAACTGCTCGGGCGTGCTCGAAACGGTTTCCACGCCGAGCTCGCCCAGGCGGGATTTCACGTCCTGCGTCGCCAATGCCTTCACCAGGTCGGCATTGACCTTGTCGATGATGGTGCGCGGCACGCCGGCCGGAAACAGGATGCCCCACCAGTTGACGGCGGCAAAGCCCTTGATGCCGCTTTCGGCAAGCGTCGGCAACTCAGGCGTGAACGGCCAGCGCTGCTCGCTGGTGACCGCGACCGCGCGCAGCTTGCCGGTCTTCATCGCCTGCATCGCGGGCAAAGCATCCGAAAACATCGCGGTGATCTGCCCGCCCATAAGATCGGTGATCGACAAGGCATTGCCTTTGTACGGCACCGTAATCATGTTGACGCCGGCCAGGCGCTTGAACATCTCACCGGCGAAATGCGACATGCTGCCCGGACCGCTGGTCGCATAGGTGAGTTCGCCCGGATGGCGCTTGGCGAGCGCGACCAGATCCTTGACCTGCTTCACCGGCAGGGACACCGGCACCACCAGGATGTTGGCGGAGTTGGTGATGCGCGAAACCGGCGCGAAATCTTTCTGCCAGTCGTAATTCACTTTCGCCAGCAGCGGCTTGGCGACCACCGGGCCGAAATTGCCGAGCAGAAATGTGTAGCCGTCCGCCGGTTGTTTGGACGCGTACTCCATGCCGATCGAGCCGTCGGCGCCCGGCTTGGATTCGACCAGCACGAGCTGGCCCCAGTACTCGGTCAGCTTCTGGCCGATGACGCGCGCCATCACGTCCGAGCTGCCGCCCGGCGGATAAGTAACGATGAACTTCACCAGCTTGTTGGGGTAGTCCTGGGCATATGCGGCGCCGCCTAAAGCGACCGACAAAACCAAGCCCGCGCCGAGTAACCGACCGACTGCTTTCATGACTCCTCCTTGGCTGAAATTTCTTGTGACCTGCGGCAGCCATTGTAGTCGAAGGCAATCGAATTGCAATTGGCCCGGCGCCCAGCCCGCAGGACGGGCTCCTGCCGCATCAAACTTCCTTTGCCGCGGGCAGGAATATCTGCAGCAGATCGTTGAGAAACCGCCGGCCCAGCGCAGTCGGCGTCACACGCTGATGGTCGCGCTCAATCAGTCCGCGCTGTTCGGCCTCCTCAAGGTTCCTGAGCACGACGGTCAACGGTACGCCCGCGCGCTCCTCAAACAACGCGAGCGGGAACCCGCCGCTCAACCGCAGCGCGTTCATCATGAACTCGAAACCGATTTCAGCGGCGGCGACATCGTGCTGTTCCTGTATCGCATTGCCGGCCGCGGCACTCTCCATGTATTGCTTCGGCTGCTTGTAGCGGACCTGGCGCGCAATGCGGTCTGCAAACGAAATCTTGCTGTGCGCGCCGGCGCCGATGCCGAGGTAATCGGCGAACGTCCAGTAATTCATATTGTGCCGCGCCTGCCTGCCCGGCAAGGCGAATGCGGAAGTCTCGTAATGACGGTAGCCGGCATCTGCCAGCCGCGCTTCGATGGCTTCCTGCATTTGCGCGGTAGCATCGTCATCCGGCAATTTGGGCGGATAGCGGTGGAAGTAAGTGTTCGGCTCCAGCGTCAGGTGATACGCGGACAAATGCGGCGGAGCGAACGCCAGTGCAGCCTCGATGTCGGCAAGCGCCTCGTCCGGCGTCTGCTCGGGCAGGCCATACATGAGGTCGAGATTGAAATTGTCGAAGTTGGCGCGCGCGATGTCGATAGCAGCGCGCGCTTCTGCATCGTCATGAATGCGTCCCAGCGCTTTGAGATGCCGCGGATTGAAACTCTGGATGCCGATCGACAGCCGGTTGATGCCGGCGGCGCGGAACGCGCGGAATTTTTCGGCTTCGAACGTGCCGGGGTTGGCTTCGAGCGTGATTTCCGCGTCAGTCGAAAGCGGCACGCGCGCGCGCACGGCAGTGAGTATCTGCTCTATGCTCGCCGCGGAAAAAACGCTGGGTGTGCCGCCGCCGAAAAAAACCGTGTAAATCTTGCGGCCCCAGATCTGCGGCAACGCGGATTCGAGGTCGGCGATCAGCGCATCAACATAGCGTTGCTCGGGGACCGGATCACGCGCCTCGTGCGAATTGAAATCGCAGTACGGGCATTTGCGCACGCACCACGGGATGTGGATGTAGAGGGAGAGAGGGGGCAGCGATTGAAAACGGGGAGAGACGCCGGGCGAGAGACGAGAGACGGGACTTTGCTCGCTCATAGTCACCGCCTTGTCCGTCTATCGTCTTTCGTCTCTCGTCTATCCCCGCGCAGGCGTTCGGCCAGCAGGCCGAGCGCCTGCGCTCTATGGCTGATGCGGTTCTTTTCTGCCGGCCTGAGTTCCGCGCCGGTCTGCTTCAACTGCGACAGCAGAAACAAAGGGTCGTAACCGAAACCGCCGCTGCCGCGCGGGGTTTGCACGATCTCGCCGTGCCACTCGGCTTCGCAGATGATGGGCTGCGGATCGTCGGCGCGGCGCACCAGCACGATCACGCAGTAGTAATGGGCTTTACGGTTGGTTTCGCGCGCCATCAAATCCAGCAGCTTTTTATTGTTGCGCGCATCCTGCTGCTCACGCCCGCCGCCGGCCGACTCGCCGGCAAAGCGCGCCGAATACACGCCGGGCGCGCCGTTCAGCGCATCAACGCAAATCCCGGAATCGTCTGCCAGCGTGGGCAAACCCGTGTGCCCGCTCGCATGCCGCGCCTTGGCCAACGCGTTCTCGACAAAAGTACAGTGCGGTTCGGCCGCCTCGCTCACGCCGAGCGTCGACTGCGCAACGATCTCGATGTCGAGCGGTACCAGTATCGCGGCTATCTCGTTCAGCTTGCCGACGTTGTTGGTGGCGATGACGATTTTTTTCATTGATGGAAAAGCTTTACCGCAAAGACGCAAAGGCGCAAAGGTACCGCAAGAAAACCTTTTCTTACGAAGCCCCTTAACATTGGATGCATATAAGTTACGGAAAGCTTTGCGTTCTCTTCGCGTCTTTGCGCCTTTGCGGCAAAGCCTTCAGGCTTTCAGGGCCGCTTTCTGAGCGGCGATCAGTTCCTGTATGCCCTTGTTCGCCAGATCGAGCAGCGCATTCATTTCGGCGCGCGAGAAAGGCGCGCCTTCGGCGGTGCCCTGCACTTCGATCAGCCCGCCGCTGCCGGTCATGACGACGTTCATGTCGGTGTCACACGCGGAGTCCTCGGGATAATCGAGATCGAGCACCGGCACGCCCTGGTAGACGCCGACCGAAACCGCCGCGACAAAATCGCGTATTGGACTCGCCGCCAGCAATTTCTTGTCGAGCAGATAGCTCACGGCGTCATGCACTGCGACGAATGCGCCGGTGATGCCGGCCGTGCGCGTGCCGCCGTCGGCCTGAATCACGTCGCAATCGATCTGCATGGTGCGCTCGCCGAGCGCGTTGAGATCGACGACCGCGCGCAGCGCGCGGCCGATCAGGCGCTGGATTTCCTGCGTGCGTCCCGATTGCTTGCCGCGCGCCGCTTCGCGGTCGGAGCGCGTGTTGGTTGCACGCGGCAGCATGCCGTATTCAGCGGTGAGCCAGCCCTGCCCTTTGCCCTTCAAAAATGGCGGCACTTTGTCCTCGACGCTGACGGTGCACAGGACCTTGGTGTCGCCGGCCTCGATCAGCACCGCGCCCTCGGCATGGCGCGTGTAGCGGCGTGTAATCCGGATATTGCGTAACTGGTCTGGCAGGCGCTTGCTGGGCCGCATAATGTGCTATCTTTCCTGGCTGATAATGACGACGCAACCCATAATTTAATGGGCTGAAGTTCGGCGTATTTTACTCCGCACTTAACTTTCAACCTGCACATTTCAAACGCGGCCAAAAAATGATCTACAGCATGACCGGATTTGCCAGCGCGACGCGCGAACTCGCGACCGCCGCGCTCAACGTCGAGATCCGATCGGTCAATCACCGCTACCTCGATCTGCAGTTCCGCCTGCCGGAGGAACTGCGCGCGCTCGAGCCCGGCCTGCGCGAACTCATCGTGGCCAAACTCCAGCGCGGCAAAATCGAATGCCGAGTCGGTCTCAACGCGCTGCCCTCCGCGCAAAAATCGTTCGAGTTGAACGCTGAAGTGCTGAAGCAACTGCGCGCGTTAAGCGAAAAACTGCGCGTGGCATGGCCCAGCGTGCCCGGCCTTACCGCCGCGGACATCCTGCGCTGGCCCGGCATGCTGGGCGCGGAGACGGTATCGCTCGATGAAATGCGCTCAGCCTGCAATGCCGCGCTGGTCGAAGTGCTGGAAGAATTCACCGCGTCGCGCGCGCGCGAAGGCGAAAAGCTCAAAGCGGTGCTGCTCGAACGCCTGGGGTCGATGGAAGAACGCGTCGCCACCGTGGCGCCGCGCATGCCGGAAGTACTCGCGGCGTTCCGCGAAAAACTGACCGCCCGCCTGCATGAAGCGATGGCGGTGAGCGACGACGAACGCATCCGCCAGGAAATCACGCTGTTCGCCAACCGCGTCGACGTCGACGAAGAACTGTCGCGCCTGACCGCGCACTTCAGCGAGATCAAGCGCATCCTCGACAAAGGCGGCCCCGTCGGCAAGCGGCTCGATTTCATGATGCAGGAACTGAACCGCGAAGCCAACACGCTGGGTTCCAAGTCGGTCGACACCGAAGTCACCCGCGTCGCGCTCGATCTAAAGCTCCTGATCGAGCAGATGCGTGAGCAAATCCAGAATATCGAGTGAGGGCGAAGTGAAGCGAGAGGCGAGAGACGAGAGACGAGAGGCGGGAGGCGAGAGGTGAGAGGCGAGAGGCGCAAAATCGTTCGAGGCGTTTTCATGAAGTTCGAGGGACGGCTTTTTCCCCCTCCCCCCTCTCGCCTCTCGCCTCACCCCGCGAAGCGATGAGCGGCAACCTCTTCATCGTCTGCGCGCCGTCCGGGGCCGGCAAAACGAGCCTCGTTGGCGAACTGCTGAAAGCCGACGCCGGCATCAGGCTGTCGGTTTCGTACACCACGCGCGACCCGCGGCCCGGCGAGGCCGACGGCCGCGAATATCATTTCGTGACGCCGGAAAAGTTCGCGGAAATGGCCAAGGCGGGCGCTTTTCTCGAAAGCGCCCATGTGCATGGCAACTACTACGGCACCTCGCAGCACTGGATCAGCGAACAGCGCGCCGCCGGCGCCGACATCCTGCTGGAAATCGACTGGCAGGGCGCCGCCCAGGTGCGCAAAATCATCCCTGACGCGGTCGGCATCTTCATCCTGCCGCCTTCAATAGGAACCCTGGTCAGCCGGCTCAACAAGCGCGCACAGGACCCGCCCGAGGTCATTGCCCGCCGGATTACGGCTGCGCGCGAGGACATCAGCCACGTGAGCGAGTTTAACTATGTTATTATTAACGATAAATTTGACCAGGCGGTGCTCGATCTGATCGGCATCGTCCGCGCGCACCGGCTGCTGGCATCCAGCCAGCTCAGCCGCCACAGCGACCTGATTAACCGCATGATTTAAAGCTCAAGGAATCCCGCCATGGCACGCATCACTGTTGAAGATTGCCTGAAAATCATCCCCAACCGTTTCGAGCTGACGCTCGCCGCGACTTACCGCGCGCGCCAGATCGCCAATGGCGCAGCGCCCATGATCGAACCCAATCGCGACAAATCAACCGTGATCGCTTTGCGCGAGCTCGCCGAAGGCCATTACGGGCTCGACATACTCAACAAGACCCCTTCGTAACGCGGCATTGAAAGCCTGGGGATGAAGCATGCGAACCTTTACTTTGCACGCTGCTCCCTGAGCTCCGTCCTGCGGCCATCATGCCCCCGTCCGCCGGCGCAACGCCCGAAGCCGCCACTCTCTTCAAGGAATGGTCCGGCTACCTCAAGCCGGAAGACGTCGCGCGGGTAGAAACCGCTTACCACTTCAGCGAAGCCGCGCACAGCGGCCAGTTCCGCGCTTCCGGGGACCCGTACATCTCGCACCCGCTGGCGGTCGCCAACATACTCGCCGAGCTCCATCTCGACTCGCAGGCGCTGTCCGCGGCACTCCTGCACGACGTGATGGAAGACACCGAAGTCACCAAGACCGAAATCAGCAAAAAATTCGGCAAGCCGGTGGCCGATCTGGTCGACGGCGTTTCCAAGCTCGACCGCATCGAGTTCGAGACCCACGAAGAAGCGCAGGCCGAGAACTTCCGCAAAATGCTGCTGGCGATGGCGCGCGACGTGCGCGTCATTCTCATCAAGCTCGCCGACCGCCTGCACAACATGCGCACGCTCGACGCGGTGCCCGTCGCCAAGAGAAAACGCATCGCGCGCGAAACGCTCGACATCTACGCGCCGATCGCCAACCGCCTCGGGCTAAACGGCATTTACCAGGAACTCGAAGACCTCGGTTTTCTCTACCTCTACCCGGCGCGCAACCGCGTGCTGTCAAAGGCGCTGAAGAGAGCGCGCGGCAACCGCCGTGAAGTGGTCGGCAAGGTTGAAGAGACGATCAACAAGCGGCTGAAAAAAGAAGGCATCGAAGCGCTGGTGCACGGCCGCGAAAAACACCTCTACAGCATCTATCGCAAGATGCGCGAGAAGCACCTGTCGTTCGCCAAGGTGCACGACGTGTTCGGTTTTCGCATCATCGTCAAGGACGTGCCGTCCTGCTACCTCGTGCTGGGCGCGCTGCACGGGCTCTACAAACCCATCCCCGGCAAGTTCAAGGATTACATCGCGATCACCAAGGCGAACGGCTACCAGTCGCTGCACACCACCCTCTTCGGCCCGTTCGGCAGCCCGATCGAAATCCAGATCCGCACGCAGGAAATGCACAAGATCGCCGAAGCCGGCGTCGCCTCGCACTGGCTCTACAAGAGCACCGACGCCTCACTCAACGAGCTGCAGAAAAAAACCCACCAGTGGTTGCAGAGCCTGCTCGAGATCCAGTCGGGCACCGGCAATTCGACCGAATTTCTCGAGCACCTGAAAGTCGATCTCTTTCCCGATGCCGTGTACGTGTTCACGCCGAAAGGCAAGATCCTCTCATTGCCGCGGGGCGCCACGGCGGTCGATTTCGCGTACTCGGTGCACACCGACATCGGTAACCGCTGCGTGGCCGTCAAGATCAACGACGAGCTGATGCCGCTCAGGACCGAACTCAAAAACGGCGAACGCGTCGAGATCATCACCGCTTCGCACGCCAAGCCCAACCCGCTGTGGCTCAACTACGTGATAACCGCCAAGGCGCGTTCGCACATCCGGCATTTTTTGAAGTCGGTGCAGTCGCAGGAATCCGCGCAACTCGGCGAGCGCCTGCTCAATCAGGCATTGAGCGTGCTGCGCACGGAGGTAGCCGAAATCAAGGAAGCACAGTGGGAGAAGCTGTTGAAGGACACCGGCGCGAAATCAAAGGCCGACATATTGGCCGACATCGGCCTCGGCAAACGCCTATCCGTCATCGTCGCGCGCCAGTTGCTGTCGCTCGGCAATGCGCCCGGCGAAGAACGCCGCAATGTCGGCCCCGTCATGATTCGCGGCTCGGAAGGCATGGCAGTGCAGTTCGCACATTGCTGCAAGCCGATACCCGGCGACCCCATCATCGGCCTCATCAGCAAGGGCCAGGGCATGATCATTCATACCCACGGCTGTCCTGTGATCGTCAAGACGCGCACCGATCCGGGCAAGGTGATCGACGTCGAATGGGCGCCCGAGACCAAAAAACTCTTCAACGTCAGCATCAAGCTGGTCGTCATGAACCAGCGCGGCGTGCTCGCCAAGGTCGCCGCGACAATTTCCGGCGCCGATTCGAACATCGACAACGTCGCGGTCGATCCCGAGCAGGGCGATCAGTACGCAACGATGCACTTCACCCTGCAAGTTTTCAATCGCCTGCATCTCGCGCAAATCATGCGCGCCCTGCGCCGCCTGCCGGAAGTCATCCGCATCACGCGAGTGAATAACTAGAACTCACCTCAAAAATACAACAACGACAAGCAACCGCCGATAAATTCTTTTTAATACCCCCTTGAGGGGTACGCCGATTGACGCCGATAGAATTCCAGACACTTTCCCGAACCGCGTTCATCGGCGGTTCCAAATTTTTTTGAGACCGTTTCTAGAGAGTTTTTACTTGCGGCGCCGGCAGATATCGTTGCCGTCCTGCCAGCCCTGTTTGTAGCTCGCGTCAGATTTGAAACGCGCTTCGTCGCGCTTTTTTGTCCCGTCAACGCTCGCGCAACCGTCGGCATAACCGGCGCGAAAAGCCGGTGGATAACCTGACAGATTGACCCCCGGTGCAGGCAGGTTGGGAGACGACGATGGGAGAGAGGCAGGCCCGCTCGCGCAACCCGCCGCCAATGCCGCAATCAGCATAAGAATAAGAATAAAGCGCATGCACGCATCAATGTCTGCCAGTTAAGGCATTAGACCATGCGCGGCGCTAATGTTTCCCCAGCGTATGCATGATGGCGCGCGGCACGATGAAGTTGCCGCCCAGGACCTGCAGCGACTTGTCATCGCTGGCGACGCAGATTTCTTGCAGCGCGAGAAAAGCGCGGCCGGCGGCGGTATCGTGCCAGAACCAGTGCAGCACGGCCGCCGCATCGGGATTGCCGGGTTTGGCGGCGGCGGCTTCGTAGTAATAGGCGCGGATATCGTCGCACACGATTTTGAGCGTTTCGCCTGCGCTCATGCCGTCGAGGTTGGGCTGAGGCGCCGCATTGAGGTACGACGCCAGAAACAATGCGGCTTCGTCCATCGTCATGCCACTGAGACCCGTGGTGGTGCGCTCGCGGCGTTTGGCGGCGAGGTCGTGCCAGGGTGACAACTCTTCGATTTCGCGCGACAGCGCAGCACCCAGGTCGCGCTCGTCGACCGCGCGCTCGAAGCTGACCGGGCAGGCCATGCCTGCCGTTTCTTCCGCCGTGGGCCGCGGCGCCTCTTCCGCATAATCTTCGAGCACTGGCCCCGCGGGCGCTTCGAGCAGGCGCAGAACCGCGATCAACACGCGGCGCTGGAATGCACTGTCGCCGGGCACGCCGAACGGGCGGCCGAGTATGAACGGCACCCACAGGCCGCGCGGCGGCTTGATCGCCGCAGTGTGCTCGCGCACGAGCGATATCTGCGTCGTCGCGATGCCCGCGCTTTCGAGGTAGTGGCCGAGTGCGCCGACGGCGCACGTGCAGTTCGGTCAGACCGGACTTAACAATACCGCATCGACGCGGTCTTTTTTCAGCAGGCCCGCCAGCTCGCGCGCTTTCGGCTCGATCTTGCGGATGGGTGCCGCGCCCATGAACGAATAGTGGAAGTCAGCGACGGAACCGATCACGCCTTCGCGCGCGAGTTCGTTCAGCCGGTCGAGCGGAAACGCGACGTTGTGGTCTTCCTGGAACCCCGTGCGGTCGAAGTTCACCGACTGGTGGCTCATCACGAGGTCCGTTGCCGGCGTATCGCCGGGGATGACACGGTAGTCGGTCGCCGTAGCACTCGGACCGAATGGCCGGTCACCGCGCACCTGCAGCCCCGCGGTGGAAACGATGGCGATACGGCATTGCTTGAGCGGCGGCGGCTTGACCCAGGGACGCGCGTCGAAACCCGCGCAGTCCTTGACCTTGTCGAGCATGTGTTCGCGTTCCCAGTCGGGTAAATCAGCTAGTCTGACCATGCGTTGTCTCCCTAGAACCCATTCTTAGAACACTACACTGAAAAGCAACCGCCGATAAACGCGGATGAACGCCGACATAATTCCAAGCCTGCCCCTGCACCAACATACAGCCCATTTAGCTTATCGGCGTTGATCCGCGTTCATCGGCGGTTCCAAATTGCTTTTTTGAGACCACTTCTAGAACCTACGCAAGCGGCGCGATCTTCAATTCAGCAGCAAGCGCGGCAAGACTCTGCAGCAGCGGCGCGGGCATCGGAATGCCGAGCCGCGTGTGCTCATCGCGCTTGGCATGACTCTGCTCGCCGGGCAAACGGACTGCCTCCACACCTGGCAGCCGCTTCGAATTGCGGATGTCACGCACCAGTTGATCGACGCTCGCCTTGAATTCACCGAGTTCGCGGAACATCGCGACGTTGATCGCGACGATCACATGGCCGGTGTTGGTGGCCGTCGTATCGTCGTTGTTGAAGTCGACCACGTCGCGGCCCATCGCGGCGCCGTTCAGCGTGCCGGCAAGCAGCCCGAATATCAAGGCAAGCCCGTAACCTTTATAACCGCCGATCGGCAGCAGCAAGCCTTCGTTCGCGCGTTTGGGATCGGTGAGCGGCTGTCCCTGGCGATCTATCATCCAGCCTTCCGGCATGGTTTCGCCGCGTTGTGCCGCGGTTTTTACTTTGCCATACGCGGCAACGGTCGTTGCCATGTCGAGCACGATCGCCGGCTCGGCGCCCGCCGGAATCCCCACGGCGATGGGATTGGTCGAGAGCAACATGTCGAGCCCGCCCCACGCCGCCAGATGGTTCGCATTGCCGACAGCCAGATACAAACCGATCATGTCGTGCTCTATCGGCATGCTCGCATACAGCGACGCCGGTCCAGCATGATTGCTCGCCTTGACGCCCACCCATGCAGTGCCCGCGGTCTTCGCTTTCTCGATTGCCTTCTCCGCGGCGAAGCGCATGACGAGGTGCCCCATGCCGTTGTCGCCATCGACCAGTGCCATGCCCGGCGCTTCGCGTTCGATGCGGATCGCAGGTTTGATATTGACCGCGCCACCCTTGATGCGGCGTATGTACTGCGGCAGGCGGAACACGCCATGCCCGTCCGAGCCGTTGACATCGGCGCGCGTCATCAGCTCAGCGATGCTCGCCGCCTCAGGCGCGGAAATGCCGATGGCCACGAATGCGCGCGCGATAAAGGCCTGAAGCTCGGCGGCTTTAACTCTGCGGGATTCTGCATTCATGGCTGGATTTTATCTGTTTCTGCGAACCACGGAGCGGCAGCCAGCCCACCACTGCAACACCTTTATCTAAGCGTTCACCCAATCCGGGTTGCGCTTCATTGTAAAAAATAACCTCGGCAAGAAATTCAAGGCGTGCGGCGGCGATAAACCGCGCGTGCTTCAGCGGGCAAGGCGCCTAGCCTCGGCAAAAACCTCCTCTGCCGAAAACGTTGCAAGTTCACCGCGGTCAAATGCGGCGATCCGTTTCTCAATCTCCAAGTCCCAAGCAGCCTCGATTTCCGCAACCGGCGCGTCCAGCAGCGACCCCAGTAGTACGTCGGCGAGTCGCGCGCCACCGCAGTGGCGAAATTAGGCACGCCGCTTACTTTGCACGAATGCGGTTGTTCTTTGCGTTGTGTTCTAACTCGCACAATCCGAGCGCCTCCATCAGCGGTGGAACGTAGACACCAAAACGGCCGCGCAAACCCTTCTTCAGGCCATACCAGCCTCCGATGGGGTTCTTGGAAGAGCGACCCCATGCCTCAACAGTGCCTTCCTTCGCGGGCTTTTGCTCGTCGGCCCCGCCTAAGTCCATCCAGTCTCCATGCGCCTTGAGCATCGAATGTAGATCCTGAATGCAGCGTGCGTCGTAGTGGAGCACGGTCTTGCCCACAGTGCAGACGAGGAGAGCCAGTCCGTCTTTGCTGTCCGTGTGCATCGTAAACTCCGCCGTGCCCGGCGCTGTCTTGAGGCTCCACGGCTTGTCTTTAGTTCGGTTGAATGTCTTCACTTGTCGCCTCCCCCGCTCTCAGGGTCGCTCAGCGGCGGTCTTCAGGCACTTCGCGAATTCATCGAATGCCGGCTGAAGGTCCGGGATGGAGCGCGTAATGAGCGGCGCCATCAGGCCCCTGAATTCTTCGGTCATTTCAAACTTGAGCTTACCGTCGGGTTGTTGTGCAAGCACGTAAGTTCTAGTGCCGGTAAAAAGGCCCAAGGGCATCCCACCGCGCCAAACCATGCGATTCGGTGGAGTGAACTCTGACACTTTCAGAGGGAATGCGCGCCCGGGGCTGGCTTTGGCGTAAACAGTGATTGTGTTTCCCAGGGCGGCCGATCCGTCGACATTGTCCACGGTCGTGTTCCATGTCGGCCAACTGGCCAAGTCCGTGAGAATGCCCCACACACGCGAAGCTGGTGCATCAATAAGAATCGTGGAGAAGAAGGATTTCATGTTTCCCTTTCGCGTTGGTGTGTTGCCCGAGAAGCCGCCGAACGGTTGCTTCGCCAGCGGCCGCAGGCCGTCAGGTGCAAGCGATGGTTATGCCGCAGACTCAAGATGATCTTCCCATCCCGGGAAAACCAAAACAGCAGGATGACACTTCAACGCGCGCGCGATTACTTTGGCACGTTCAACTCCAAGGCGAACACGGTCGTTCTCGATGGCCGATAGAGTGGCTTGCGCGATACGAGTGCGCTGGGCAAGTTGATTTTGAC
>CAMBSS010000017.1 GCA_945870465.1 Bordetella parapertussis
GATCGGCATCGATGCACCCATCTACCCACTCAAAGGCTACAGCCTGACGCTGCCGATCGAGCACAGTGGCGCCGCGCCGCTCATCAGCATCACGGACCACAAGCGCAAAGTCGTCTACGCGCGGCTCGGCGAAGAGTTGCGGGTCGCGGGCATGGCCGACATTACCAACTATCGCGCCGATCTCGATCCCGCCCGCATCGCCGTGCTGGTGCGGCAGATGAAGCACACGTTTCCGGGCAGCGCGGATTTCAGCCGCGTCAAACCGTGGTGCGGGCTGCGCCCCGCCACGCCGAAGGGCACACCGGTGCTGGGCCGCACGCGTTACTCCAACCTGCTGCTCAACATCGGCCACGGTGCGCTCGGCTTTACCCTCGCCTGCGGCTGCGGCCAAATCATGGCCGACCTTGCCTGCGGGCGCGAGACCGGCATCTCGCTCGATGGTTTCACGCTGCAATAAAAATGACTCTGCCGATGACCAGCCGTTTGAGTCCCGCGCACGCCGTGATAGCGCTCCTGATCGCGGCTTTCCTGCTGATCTTCCTGGCGGTCCCGGTCATCACAGTGATGTACGTCGCATTCACCAACAGCGACGGCAGCCTGACGCTCGCGCATTTCTTTTCGTTTTTCCAGCTCACGCTGATGCGCGAATCGTTCTACAACAGCCTTTACGTCGGCGGCATGAGTGTGCTGATTTCTTCGATCATCTCGCTGCCGCTGGCCTATTTCACCATGCGCTTCCAGTTCCGCGGCAGCGTGCTGATCCAGACCCTCGGCGTACTGCCGCTCATCATGCCGCCTTTCGTCGGCGCGGCCGCCATGCAGCTCCTGTTCGGCCGCAGCGGCTCGGTCAACCTGATACTGAACGAGTACCTGGGGTTCGGCATTCCGTTCATGGAGGGGCTGAACGGCGTGATCTTCGTCGAGGCCCTGCACTACTTTCCGTTCATCCTGCTCAACCTGACCGTCGCGCTCGCCAATATCGACAGCGCAATGGAGGAATCCGCGCAGAACCTCGGCGCCAGCGGCTTCCGGCTCTTCCGCCGCATCGTGTTCCCGCTGGCGATGCCCGGCTATCTCGCGGGCGCCGCACTGGTATTTCTCAAGGTGTTCGACGACGTCGGCACCCCGCTGGTGTTGAACGTCACCAATCTCCTCGCTGCCCAGGCTTATTTCCGCATTACTTCGATTGGCATCGACGATCCCATCGGCTATGTAGCAAGCGTCATCATGGTCATCGCATCGCTCGTGGCGTTGTGGGGTTCGACCTGGATCATGCGCGGCAAAGACTATGCGACGCTGCAACGAGGCGGCTCCAGCCTCGCCAAGCGCAAGCTGAAGCCGTGGCAGGCGGTGATTGCCTACGGCTGGATCGTGCTGGTCCTGATAGTGGTGCTGTCGCCGCACCTCGGCATACTGCTGTTGTCGCTATCCAAGGTCTGGAGCTATTCGATCGTCCCCGACGTCTACACGCTGGACAATTACGTGACGGTCTTTCGCGACTCCAGCGGCATGATGGCGAATACCCTGCTCTACTGCGGCATTGCCGCGGGACTCGACGTCGTCATCGGCACCGCTATCGCCTACCTGATACTGCGCACCAAATTGCCGGGACGCCAGTGGCTGGACTTTGCAGCCAGCGCTGCGATTGCCATACCGGGCGTCGTGCTCGCCATCGGCTATTTGCGCACGTTCCGGGATTTCCAGTTGCCGTTCACCAACGAGCCGTTTACCGCATTCTGGCTCATCATCGCCATCGCCTACACGGTCCGGCGTTTGCCGTATGCATTGCGTTCATGCATGGCGGCATTGCAGCAGATGCATGTTTCACTTGAAGAAGCCGCCGAGAACCTCGGCGCCAACAAGAACCGCACTATCTACCGCGTGGTGGTGCCGCTGATGGCGGGCGGCATCCTCGCCGGCTTTGTCACAAGCTTCCTGACTGCGGCCGTGGAATTGTCGGCGACCATCATGCTCGTCACCGCGCAAAGCGACGCGCCGATGTCGTACGGCATCTATCTATACATGCAAAGCATTGCTGGACGCGGGCCGGGCGCCGCGCTGGGCGTGATCGCCGTCGTGCTGGTCGGCCTCGGTACTTATTTCTCTAACCGCATGATCCGCAACCGCGCAGCAGGCCATGCTGCGCAAATGCTTAAAACCGGAGCTTGAATATGGAACAACCTGCGGTAACCGGCCCCAAGGTCAGGGTTGACATCCGGAACGTGAACCTCGCGTTCGGCGCAACACAGGTGCTGCGCGACATCAGCCTCACCGTCGAGCCCGGCGAGTTCTTCGCGTTGCTGGGGCCTTCCGGCTGCGGCAAATCGACGCTACTAAGGTTAATCGCGGGCTTCAACCAGGCACAGAGCGGCACGGTGACTATCGACGGCGCGGACATCACGAGCATCCCGCCATGGCGGCGCGACATCGGCATGGTGTTCCAGAATTACGCGTTGTGGCCGCATATGACAGTCGCGCAAAACGTCGCGTTCGGCCTCGAAGAACGCAAGCTGCCGCGTGCCGACATTGCCCGCCGCACCGCGGCCGCGCTCGAACTCGTTGGGCTCGCCGATTACGGCACGCGCCGGCCTAACCAGCTCTCGGGCGGCCAGCAGCAACGCGTCGCCGTCGCGCGCACCATCGCAATCGAGCCGAAGGTGCTACTGCTCGACGAACCACTGTCCAACCTCGATGCCAAGCTGCGCGTGCACATGCGCACAGAGTTGCTCGCGCTGCAGCGCAAACTCGGTATCACCACCATATTCGTGACCCACGACCAGGAAGAAGCGTTGTCGATCTCGGACCGCGTCGCCGTGCTCGACCGCGGCGCGATCCAGCAGGTCGGCACGCCGATGGATCTCTTCGACCGCCCGCACAACCGCTTCATCGCGAGCTTTGTCGGCACCATCAATCTCCTGCGGGGTACCGCGCAGAAATCCCCCGGCGGCGTCACCTTCGAATCGCCCCTGATCGGCAAAGTCAGCCTGGCGACGGACAGTCCCATGTCGGGCGACGCCGATATCGCTTTCCGGCCGCACACGCTGAGCCTCGCGGCGCCGGACAGTATTGAAGCTGCAGATCGCATCTGGGTGACCGGCAACGTCGCGCACCGCGAGTTTCTCGGCGAATTCGTGCGCTACCGCATCGATGCGCAGGGCACCGACATCGTCGCCGACCAGCCGCATTTCGGCGGCAACGTCGAATTCGTGCCGGGCAGCCAGGTCAGGATCGGTATTTCGCCTGCGCAGGTTAGGCTGTTGCCGGGGTAATTGCCCTGTCGCCAAAGGCTTGGCGTCGTTAACACGGGCGGTGCTATCATAAGTATTGAGCACAATTCATTGCGGAGGGCATCATGGGTGCAGCTCTGAAAGAAATTGAAGAACAAGCATTGCGGTTGCCGCTGAAGGAGCGCGGCGAACTGGCCCACCGCCTGATCGTCAGCCTTGATGGTGAACAGGAAGAGTCACCGGAGGCCATCGCCAAGGCATGGGGCGAAGAAATCGCGCGCCGCGTGGCGGAAATCGATGCAGGAACGGCCAAGCTGGTTCCGCATGAAGAAGTAGTCGCGGAAATTGACGAATTGCTGAAAAAGACCGGCGATTGAGACTCGTCTGGCAAAGTCAAGCCAGAGCAGAACTCCGCGAGGCGGTGCGGTTTTACCGCGATAACGCCGGATACAGCATCGCAAGGGATTTTCGTGATGCGGCCCTGACGATGGCTTCAATGCTCGCGAGTTTCATGCACTCTTATCCATCCGGAGAATTGTCGTTCGCGATTGTCGCGGATTCAAGTCTTTTTCGCGTTGCAAGTCCGGACTTGGTGCTGCCATTAAACCGCCAGGTCTTACCCCCCCTTGCCACTAACGCCGCGCCCGCAAACCAGCATGACTACCGCGCCGACCGCCAGCACGCCGAGCCCGACAAAAGCATGTTTGCCGTGGTAAGTGAGGCTGGACCACAAGAGATAACCGCAAGTGAGCACGAAAATCGCGGGCACCACCGGATAGCCGGGCACGCGGAACGGCCGCGGCGCATTGGGTTCTTTGGCGCGCAGTACGAACAATGCGACGCCGACCAGCATGAAAAATCCCCAGAACACCGGCAGCGAATACTCGACCAGGCCTTTGAAGCCCGTATTGTAGATGGCGCCGAAAGCGACCAGCGCGAGTGCAATCACGCCCTGCACCACGACGGCATTGCGCGGCGAACCGCTCTTCTCATCCCATTTGCCAAGGAATCCGAACAACGACCAGTCACGGCCCAGCGCGTAGTTGGAGCGAGCGCCGACGATGATGGAGCCGTTGACGGAAGTAAAGGCAGCCACCGCGATCATGAACGAAATGAGTTTCTCGCCGGTCGATCCCAGCACGTTTTTCAGCAGGTCCGCCGCCACGGCATCGGAGCGCGCCATTGCGCTGTACCCCAAGCCCTTCAGGTAGGCAAGGTTGACCAGAACGTAAAGCAAGGTGACGATGCCGATCGAGCACAGCAGGGCGCGCGCCATGTTCTTCTCGCGGTCCTTCACCTCTGCCGAAATATAAGCCGCGTCGTTCCAGCCGCCGTAGGTGAACAGCACGAACACCATGGCCGAGCCGATGCCGGCCCCCATGTACCACGGGCCGCTGCCGGCCGCAGCGGGCGCCGCCGCCGCTGCCGGCGGTTCGCCGGCGAGAATAAGACCGGTGACGACTATCAGCACCAGGCCCCCGACTTCCAGCACAGTAAAGAGATTCTGCGTGATCTTGGCCTCGCGTATGCCGGCATAGTTCACAATGGTGAGACCGCCGACCACCAGCGCGGCCCAGATGGCCGATGAATTGGCGCCGAGATTCACGATGCGCGACATATAGTCGCCGAACAAATACGCAAATACCGCAATGGAACCGGCGACGATCACCGTCATGCGCGCCCAGCCGTACAGAAAAGCGATCTGACGGCCAAAAGCCTTTTGCAGAAAATGGTACTCGCCACCTGCTGACGGAAAAGCCGTCGCGAGTTCTGCGTAGCACAGCGCGCCGAGAATCGAGAATATCCCGCCTGCGACCCACACCGTGACGAGCAAAGCCTCGCTTCCCACCGCGCCGGCGACGATAGCCGGCGTGCCGAAAATCCCGGCACCTACGATGAGACCGACGATCATAGCGACCGCGTCGGTGAGCGAGAGGCTCGCCCGCGGCTGATTGTCCTGCCCGTTCGCCGGGGCGGTCATTGCGGACCTGCTACCCGCTGCGTCACCTTCCCGCTCCACGGTAGCAGTTGCTGGGTGGCACCGTCGCCGATCTTGACCATGCCTTCGACAGTGTCGCCCTTCACCGTGCCCGTGAACTGGTGGCGGGTGACGACTTCACCAGGCTTGATGAAATACGAAAAACTCAGTTGATCGCTTTCTATTTTTGGCGCCACCAGAGCAATCTGCTTACTGCCGCTTTTTGCGGTGCCCTCCAGCTTCTGATAACGCTGGCTGAGGTCAAATTCAAGATTCGCCGCATTCGCGGCAGGCGACTTGATCTGCGCCTGCCAGTGTCCGCCGACCTTGGCCGGCACTATCCACAGGTAGACGAAGCTGCGGCCCTGGTTGCCGACTTTTTTCTCCGGCACTATGAGTTCCTTCTGCTCGTCCGGCTGCCAGTCGCCCATGTGGTAATCGTGCGCGGCGACGCGCGTGCCCGGCTTGAGACTGAGAATTTTCGGCCGCAATTTAGCGTTCATCTCCGGCAACAGGTAGGTCGTGATGACCGTCGCCTGGGTCAGGTCGGTTTCGAACAGGTTCTGCTTGATGAACTTCGCGCGGTCCGCAATGCCTTCGGCCAGCGCCTGCGCGTTGCTCTCGCGCAGCAGGTCATCGGAGAGGTCGACGCCGAAGCCGCGCGCGCCGAATTTCTTGGCGGCGGTCCTCACCATGCGACCGTCGCCCGAGCCCAGATCGATGATGAAGTCTTGCGGCCCGATTTTGGCCATGCCGAGCATCTCATCGACGACGATCTGCGGCGTCGGCACGTAGACGACGTCGCCAACCCCGCGCTCTTTGTCTTCCTGCGCCAGCAGGCCCAGCGGCAGCGCGAGTGCGAGCACGAGGCCGGCGCCCAAGACGTTTTTCATCTGCTTCATTGCGATCTCCATTGAATTACTCCGTGTTCATCCGGCCGCGCGCCAAGCGCGTCGCCTGCCAGTCGTAAGTCTTGTCGTCGCCGCCCGCTTTCACGCGGCCGGCTATGCGGTCGCCTTCTATGCGGCCGCTGAATTCGTGCGATTGCTGCTGCCCGGCCGCCTCGCGCACCAGCGTGAACGCGATAGTATCGCCGCGCAGCCTGGGGCCCTGGACCGCAATCTTGCCGCCATGCACTTCCGCATCGGCGCTCAATTCCTGGAAAGTCTGCCGGAAAGTCGCCTCGTAAGCACCAGCGGCCGCACCTGCCGGCAATTGCCATTGCCATTTTCCGGTGAAATCGGCCGGCACATACCAGAGATAGATCTGGCTTACCGGCGGACCATAGGATTTGTTCGGCACCGTTATTTCGCGCCGCATGTCGGGCTTCCACTGCCCCATGTCGAAATCGTGCGACACGATGCGCGTGCCCGGCCGCATCTGGCCGAGGATGCGCGGTCTCAGCTCCATATTGATCTTCGGCAGCAGGTACATGGTGAGCACCGTCGCCTTGCTGAAATCGAAAGTAAACAGGTTACCGCTGATGAAGCTTGCCTTCGCGCCGACGCCCAACCGCGTTGCCTCGCGGTTCGCCACCGACACCAGGTTGCCATCGAGTTCTATCCCTATGCCACGCGCACCACGCTTCCGCGCCGCATCAATCACCACGCGGCCGTCGCCCGAACCGAGGTCGATCAGGTAATCGTTGGCGGTGACGCCACCCGCTTCGAGCATCGCCTCCACCACGTTCCACGGCGTCGGCACGTAGGGCACATCGGGCTGCTGCTGCGCCAGCGCCCCCGCCGGCAGCCACAGCATGCAGAGCGCCGCGCAAATTCTGCCGACGGTCAGCACCAAGTCAGTTCGCCCCGGTGACACGGGCAGCGCGCCACGACAATTGCTTTTGATCGCGGCCGATGCCGCGCCTGATGGTGCCTTCCATCGCGTCACCGCTGACGCGCCCCTCGAAATACAGATTGGTATCAAGCGATCCGCTGTCGTCGACGATCACGAAGCTCACGCGGTCACCGCGCAGCCGCGGGTTCCATAATCCGGCGACCTTCTTGTCGCCGTAACGCGCGAGACCGTCGATTTCCTGGAATTTCTGGCGGATTTCGATATCGTAATTGCGCTCACCGGCAGGCAGCGCAATCGTCGTGCGCCAATGGCCTTCGATTTTAGCGGGCACGATCCACAGAAAAACATTTTTGCGCACGGTGGATTTCTGGTCCGGCTGCCAGTCTTCCATGTCGAAATCGTGCGACACGATGCGCGTGCCGGGCTGCAATTCGCTGAGCAGGCGCGGCCGCAGTTTCATGTTAACCGACGGCAGCAAATACATGGTGACGACCGTCGCCCGGCTGAAATCGAACTTGAACAGATCGGCTTGCTGAAACTCGACGCGATCGCTCACGCCCTGCAGTTGCGCGCTATAAAGGCTTTCTTCGATGCGGTCGGGATCAAGATCGACGCCGATGCCACGCGCGCCGAACTTGCGGGCCGCCGCGATCAGGATGCGGCCGTCGCCCGAGCCAAGGTCCATCACGAAATCGTCAGGGCCCACATTGGCGAGCCGCAGAATTTCCTCGACCACGACGGGCGGCGTCGGCACGAACGGCACATCGAAAGGAAACTGCGCATGTGCAGCAGATGAAACAAGACAAACGGCAGCCGCAACAAAAACACGCATCCACCGCCCGCGCAGCATCATTTTTACTGCAACTTCTTCTGCAGCTCTTGCATGGTCGGTTTTTTCAGCAGTGCGTGCACAGGCGTGCCGGACTCAGTGCGCACGGCGTCCCATTCAAGCCGGCGCTGTGCGTTGGCACTGGCGACCTGTGCGGTGCCCGCGATGTTGCGGCCGGAAATTTTGCCGGTGAATTCGTAACGTGTCTTGCTGCGCACATCGTTGAGTAAAAAACTGATGTCCTCGCCGCGCAGACGCGCCTTCTCGAGCGGTATCGTGGCGCCGTTGATCTCGACACTGCCAGTGACGGACTGAAAATTCTGCGCCACGTTCAGGTTGAACACAGCCGGTTTGTCCGCAACCGGCATCTCCCAGCGCCACTTGCCCGCCGCGTTCGCGGGTATCACGTAGAAGAACACCTTGCTTTTCTTGTCGCGCCCTACCGGCTTGTCCGGCGCATCGATGACCATCTGCTCGTCGGGCGCCCATTCGGCCATGTCGTAATCGTGCGTCACAACGCGCGTCCCCGGCTTCAGGGTCGCCAGCAGCGTGGGCCGCATCATGAGGTTCACTTCCGGCAGCAGGTAAATGGTGACGACGCTCGCACCGGAGAGATCGGTTTCGTAAATATCGCGCTCGTAGAACACCGCACGATCGCCAACCCCCGCGCTGGCAGCCCGCTTGTTGGCCAACTCGACCAGGCGCCGGTCAAGATCCACGCCAAAGCCACGCGCGCCGTATTTTTGCGCTGCCGTGATGACCAACCGGCCATCGCCCGACCCCAGGTCGATGACGTAATCACCGGGACCGACTTTCGCCACCTGCAACATGCGTTCGACCACGTTTTGCGGCGTCTGCACGTACGGCGTATCGCCGAAGTCCTGCGCGCCCGTCGCGTGGACAGCCAGCAAAGACAATCCAGCGGCAATCACCGCGACGCGACGCAAATTAAAAAACATTGCTAAACCCATATGCAGAACCTCTAAAACTCAAAACAATTGTTAACCGCGGATAAATTCTTTTTAATACCCCCTTGAGGGGTACACCGATGAACGCAGGCAGAGATCCTATTCGCCTCTCGCCTCTCGCCTCTCGCCTCTCGCCTCTCACTTACTTCCGCGCGTCGCGCTCCACTCGTGCTGGCCCTGGGTGCGAGCGCCGGATAATTTGACGCTGCCGTCGATGATGCCGCCCGTCACCTTACCGGCAAATTCATGCCTGACCGCAGCGCCGTTGACGTCGGCGATAAAAACGCCGCTGATCTGGTCGCCGCGCAACCTGGCTTCCTGCAGCTTGAAACTGCGCCCGCCGACGCGCACCGCGCCGCTGATCACCTGAAAATTCTGCTCGAGCACCATTTCATAAGCCTGCGGCTTGCCGCCGATGTTCGTCGCCCATTGCCACGGCCCCGTCACCCTGGCGGGCACCAGCCAGAAGTAAATCGTGCTCGTGCCCGAACCGCCGCCCGCGCCGTATTTGTCCGCCACATCGAAGCTGACCGACTCGTCGGCCTTCCAGTCGTCCATCGAAAAATCGTGCGACACGACGCGCGTGCCGGGTTTGAGCTCGAGTATCTTCGGCCGCAAATCGAGATTGACGCGCGGCAACAGATACATGGTGAGCACGGTTGCCTGCGACAGGTCGGTCTCGAACAGGTTGCGCTGATAGAAATTGGCGCGGTCGCTGACGCCGGCCTTGGCCGCGTTCTCGGTGCTTTCCTTGATGCGCACCGGGTTCAAATCCACGCCGAAGCCCCGCGCACCGTATTTCGTCGCGGCGGTGATGACAATGCGTCCGTCGCCCGAGCCGAGATCGATCACGTAATCCTGCGGCGTGATCTTTGCCATTTGCAGCATGCGATCTACCACCACCTGGGGGGTCGGCACATAGGGCACGCTGGGTTCCGCCGCCTGCGCGTTGCCGAGCATGACTGCGGCGGCGGCCAATGCCGTCGCGCGCAACAATTCGCGTATCAGTCGCTGCATAAATATCCTCCCGCGCTTGCATGATCATCGTCGAGGCGCGCAATCCACTCGCCGCAGCGATACCGACTCGCGCCGGGGCTTGAAGTCTGGTAGATTCCGCGCACGATCAAAAATAAAACCGATAGCGCGTGTGCCGTATATGCCGCCGTATATGCCGGCAAATACACACGCAAACACGCCACCATTATACCCGACAGGCCATCCCCCACGACATGCTGCAAGCCATCATATTTGTAACGGGCGGCGCAATCCTCGCGCTCGAACTGCTCGCCTCGCGCATACTCACGCCCTACTTCGGCGTCAGCCTCTATATCTGGAGCGGCATACTCTCCATCACGCTGGTATCGCTTGCTGCCGGCTACTGGTGGGGCGGCCGCCTGGCAGCCGGAACCAGGAACCACGCGCCGACGCCGGAAAAACTCGCCTACCTGTTTACGCGTATGCCAGCAGTCGCCGCCATTGCGATAGTTGCGGCCTGCCTCGTTTACCCCTATCTCTTTCACCGGCTCGCGCAGTTTGATCTGGTGGTCGGCGCTTTTATCGCGTGTATCGTGCTGCTGTTCGTGCCGCTTTTCGTGACTTCCGCGATGAACCCGCTGCTGGTCGCCATATTTCTGCGCCAATCGGCCACGCGCGGCGACCTTGCGGATGCTGGTGCCGGCCGCGTATTTTTCGTCAGCACCATAGGTTCTGTCGCCGGCGTCGTCGTGAGCGCCTTCGGCCTGATCCCGTATATGAGCAACTTCGCCGCCGCTCTGGTGGTGGCGGTCGTGCTGGCCGTGCTGCCGCTCATCCTGCTGTTCGGCTCGTCGATCAAGGTAGCCCAGCGCAAACGCGTGACCGTCAAGTCGGCGATCGCGCTGGCGTTGGCGCTGGGGCTGCTACTCGCGTCCGGCGCCTACACCGCGCGCATGTGGCCCGCCAGTTACAACGGCGCCAACTGGAGCCTCGAATCGGTCTATCGCTCGTCTTTTGGCACTGTTAAGGTGCTGAAAAGCGGGCCGCGCGACAACGAGCCGTTCACCCGCATGTATTTTCAGGACGGGTTGGTGCAAAACGTGGTCGGCGCGACCAACCGCTCGCTGTCCATGTATACGTATGCGCTCGAAGCGCTGTCATTTTCGTACAAGCCGCAGATGCGCACCGCACTGGTCCTCGGCATAGGCGCGGGCATGGTGCCGATGCGCCTGGCGGGACGCGGCATAGACGTAACCACTGTCGATATCGACTCGGCATCATTGCACGCCGCAGCCATGGTTTTCGGTTTCGACCCGCAGAAAGTACGCGCGCACCAGGCCGATGCCCGTACCTATTTGCGTTCGTGCAGCGGCGGCTACGACATCGTGGTCGTCGATCTCTTTCACGGCGATGGCGTGCCCGACTACCTCGTCACGCGCGAATTCTTCCGTGACCTGAAACGCTGCCTCGGCAAGGACGGCATCGCCGTGTTCAACACCTTCGCCGATCTCGACTACCCGCGCGCCTACGCGCACTTCCTCACCACACTGAAAAGCGAACTGCCGTTTATCACGCTGTACCGCCCCGATTACGGGCTCGCCCAGCACATCAACAGTTTCGTCGTAGCGAGCGCGTCGTCCCTACCCTCGCCGGCCGGCGACGATCTGGATCACGTGCCGTTGCGGCACCTGCAAACCGTAACCGCGATGCTGCGCGATCCCACGCCGCTCGACCAGACTCTGCTTGCAAGCGGACGCCTGATCACCGATGCAGACAACCCTGTCGCGATGGACCTTGCCAACAGTCAGTTGGTCAACCGCCGACACGTAGTCGAAGCGCTGCCGGCGGCGTTTTTTTTGAACTGATCAAATCTCGACTTGGGTGCCGCGCTCGATCACGCGGTTGGCGGGGATATTGAAGTATTCGACGATGCTGCCGGCATCGCGGGTCATTGCGTATATGGTTTCGCCCCATTACGCGATCAAGCCTGCGACTCTACGCATTTTTTGGCACGCGTAAGGTAAAGCTCTACTCGGTAACCACTTTCCCCACGGCAGTACGCGTCGCAGTCCAGCGCTGCGCAACCTTGCCGCCGGGTAATTCGACCGTGCCTTCCATCGCTTCGCCGTTCGCGCGCCCCGAGAAACGCGCCACGCCCTTGCTTTCCGGCAGGGCGAAAATGAAATCATTGCCGCGCAATGTCAGAAACTGCGGCTTGACGGACTTGCCGGCGCTCGTCGCCATTCCCTCGACCGACTGGAAGCGCTGCCTGAGGGTAAGCTGATACGTTTCGCCGCCCACGACTTTTAGATCCCACGTTCCGGCAATCCTGGCTGGCACGTACCACAACATCACTGTTGCGCGCGGCACCCCTGTAATAGCTGCTTTTTCCGGCACGTCCAGGCTGATGGATTCGTCCGACGTCCAGTCGCCGAAATGATAGTCGTGCGACACCACCCGCGTGCCGGGCTTCAGTTCTTTCAACAACTTGGTGCGCAAATTCAGCATCATTCCGGGCAGCAGGTACAGCGTCAGCACGGATGCCTTGGAGAGATCGGTCTTGAAAACGTCCTCCTGCACGAAGTGCGCCCGCGACGCAACGCCGAATTTCTGCGCGCTGGCATTCGAGAGCTTCACAAGGTCGGGATCAATATCCACGCCCATGCCGCTCGCCCTGAACTGCCGCGCGGCGGTAAGCACAATGACGCCGTCACCCGAGCCCAGGTCTATGACGTAATCGGTCTCCTTGACGTCGGCAATGTTCAGCATATTGTCGACCACGATTTGCGGAGTCGGCACGTAGGGGCCGCCGGTTTTGAGGCTGTCGTCGGCGGCTTGCGCCGCCGCCAACGTCGCGGCAACCACCAGGACTGCCTTAAACGCCGCAGCGCATATCTTCGATATCATCTTACGATCCATTCCTGATTCAACTTTCATTTAACCTGCGATGCGGCGGCCGTTCCAGCCCGCGTCGGAATGACCGCCGGAAAAATCAAAAACGCAGCTTGTCGCCCTCTTTGATCGGGAACACCCTGATCGGCGAGCTGCCCATCGCATCCATGTACTCCTGCGGCGTGCCTACCAGGAACGGGTTCGTCCCATAGTGCATTGGAATCGCATATTTCGGCTGCAGGAACTCCTTGGTCGCCTTTGCGGCGTCCCGCGGGTTCATGACGAAATGCCCGCCGATCGGGATCATGATGAGATCAGGGCTGTAGTACTCGCCGATCAGCTTCATGTCGCCGAACAAACCGGTGTCGCCCATGTGATAAATCTTGAAACCATTCTCCAGCTCGATGATAAAGCCGACGGGCTCCCCGCCGAAATGCGTTTCCTGCTTTTTCGTTACCGGGTTGGTCCACAGAATCTCCGAGCTGTGCTCGGCGTGGGTCTGGGTAATTTTCACCCCCGGGAACGGCGTGATGGTGCCGCCCTTGTTCATGCGCGGCACGAGTGCGGCCGGCAGCTCGCCCAGTGTCAGCAACTGCTGGTTCAGCCCCGCGGGCGCCCAGATCGGCACGTTGTGCATTTTGGCGAGCGCAACCGCGTCGCCCAGATGATCGCCGTGCGCGTGGGTCACCAGCAGCAGATCGATTTTGCCGAGCGCGTCGAGGTTCTTGAACTGTGCGGGCGTCTTCGGATTGCCCAGAATCCACGGGTCGATCATGATGACTTTGCCGGTGGTCGTGGTAATACGCATCGCCGCCTGGCCGAGCCACCAGACTTCGATGTTGCCGCTTTTGCCCGCATCGATATTGGGGGGCGTCGCACAACCCGCCACCAGCATCAGCACGGCCACCATCCCCAGCATGTTGCGCAACAAGTAGTGCATGGTTCCTCCTCAGGTGTAGTTATTGCGGTAGTTATGGCTTCATGAACTTGAGCACGAATTCGTCGTTGGGCTGGCTTGGGTTGGCTACCGGCGCCGTGCGCGGATCGCCCGGATTGCGCAGAAAGCCGCCTTCCCCGACGAGCCTGAAACCCGCCGCTTCGACTTCGCGCCGCACGGCAGCCTCTTCGATCCGGTGCAGCGTTTTCCCAACCGAGACGCCGGCGCCAGGCAGCGCCGAATGGTCGGCAACGATGTAATGACCTCCCGGCTTTAACGCGTCAAATACAGCGCGATTCATCCTGGCGCGGTCGACGGCCATATAGGTCGTATCGTGATAGTTGAAATTGAAAGTCACGAGATCGAGATTGCGCGCCTCGGGCGGCAGCGGACTGTCAAAAGGCCCTGTCACCTCCACGACATTCTTCATCACGGGCTTTTTCAAACGCTCTGCGAGCCGGCCGCCGGAAGTGTTGTGCGCGTAGACCCTGCCGGTATCGCCGACCGCGCGGGCCAGAAGCTCCGTGGTATACCCCCCGCCCGCACTGATATCGGCCGCCGCCATGCCAGGCCGCACATCCATGAACGTGAGGAACTGCAGCGCCTTGCGTCGAACGTCGTTCGTGCGGTCGGCGTCGCTGCGGTCGGGACTTGCCACCAGCGCCTGATAGTCCGGCGCCGGCGCATGCGTGGCGCAACCTGCCATAGCCACCGCTATCACGGCAGCCGCCAACAACGTCCAGATGTTCGCTTTCATCAACTCCTCCCTAAAAACGACAGTTCCGCATCACTTGGCCCGCACATCCTTGCAGTCTTTGCGAATTTCGAGCGACGTAAACGTCCGGTCGTATGCTTCTTGCACCGTTTTCCTGATCCTTACCATGTCTTCTTTGGTCATATTGCCACTGGATTCCAGCTTTTCGGCTTCCGCCAGCAAGACCTGCAACGGTTCGCCCTGGTTGCGGTACTGCTCCGTGGCAAGCGCGATGTTGCCAAGCTGGTCGCAGGTCACGGCGGCGGCGGCGAGACCGCATTGCAGCCAGAGTGTCGTGTATAAAAGCAGTCGCAAAAGTCGCCCGGGGCCGGTAAAAACGCTATGTTAAACCAGTCGCCACGACTGCGCACCCGGCAGCCGATTCATCAGGTTCTCAGGGTCAGCTGGTGGGCGCGGATCACATCCTCGATTCCGCCATCGGCCTTGAAACCCAGCCGGTCGGCGCGCCCGGTATCGAAACGCGCCGGCCAGCCGAGGACGATTTTTTCGATCCCCGCATCGCGCTCGAAACGCACCCTTGCCGCGCACTCCCTGCCCGCGAGGTTTTCCAGCGCGGCGAGCGCGTCTGCGACGCTTACCGTAATGCCCGGCGCATTGAGAGTGCGATTCCAGCCCCAGGCGTCCGCGGGCAGTTCCATCGCGCGCACCAACGCATCGACGGCGCGCTCTGGCGACAAAATCCACATTTTCGCGTCGGGCAGCAGCGGGTATATCACCGGCTCGCCGTTGAGCGGTTCGCGCAGGATATTGCTCATGAAACCGGACGCCGCGCGGTTGGGTTTGCCCGGCCGCACCACTATCGTCGGCAGCCGCACGCTGCGCCCGTCGATATAGCCTTTACGTGTGTGGTCGGCGACCAGCAGTTCGCCCAGCACTTTTTGCGTGCCGTAAGACGACTGCGGCGTGGCGGCCGTGGCGTCTGTGACTACGTCCGGCAAGGTGCCGCCAAACGCGGCGACGGAACTCGTGAACACCAGGCGCGGCGGCCGCGGTTGCTGCCGGCAGGCTTCGAACACCAGCCGGGAAGCATCGAGATTGACGCGATAGCCGAGATCGAAATCGGCCTCGGCGCCCGCGCTGACCACCGCCGCCAGGTGAAAAACCGCATCGGTGGGCGGGGCAAACACACGATTCAGGAGCGCGCTGTCGCCGATGTCGCCGGACAATTGCCGGACGCGCGGATCAGCAACGCCGCCGACCGGAAAAGCCTGATCGAACAGCACCAGTTCGTCGAGACTCGCGGCAGCACCCGGCTCCGCCGCAAGCCCGCCGCGCGCGAGCAGCGCGCGCGCAACCCGCTGCCCGAGAAATCCGCCGCCGCCCGTGATTACGACTCTCATCCGGATACCGCCTCCGCTGTTCGCCTGCGATGCCAACGCGCTATCATCGTGTTTTGACGCGTGCCGCGCAACCTCTTAGAGTCCCGACATGACTACCGCGGAATGGTATTTCGACTTCATCTCGCCGTTTGCGTACCTGCAGTTTGAATCGCTGGCGCAACTGCCGCCTGCTCTCGACATCGCGCTCAAGCCGGTGGTCTTCGCCGGCATACTCAATCATCTGCAGCACAAGGGGCCTGCCGAGATTCCCGGCAAACGCCGCTTCACCTACCGCTACGTGCACTGGCTCGCGCGCCATCACGGCATCCCGTTCAAATTTCCGCCGGCACATCCATTCAATCCCGTACGCGCGCTGCGGCTGGCGGTTGCGCTCGGCAGCCGGCGCGACGCCATCGCTGCGATATTTCGCTTCATCTGGCGCGACGGCCGCGCGCTCGATGACGCGGCGGAGTGGAACGCTTTGTGCGCGGAACTGGGAGCGCCCGATGCCGAGAGTCTGATCTCTGCGCAGACCGTTAAGGACGAACTGCGCGCAAATGGCGACCAGGCCATCGCGCGCGGCGTATTCGGTGTGCCGACGTTTGCCATCGATGGCGAATTGTTCTGGGGCTTCGATGCGACCGGCATGGTCAGCGACTACCTGACTGACAGGCAGTGGTTCGACTCCACCGAGATGACGCGGATCGGCGATCTGCCAGCCGCCGCGCACCGGACCTGAAGCCATGCCGCCCGACACGCTCGTCAGGCCCGCAACCAGCGAGGACGTGCCGGCAATTACCGCCATCTACCGGCACCACGTGCTGACTGGGCTGGCCACGTTTGAAATCGAGCCGCCAGACGCGGATGAAATGGCACGCCGGTTTGCGGCGATACGCGAACTCGGATTGCCGTATCTCGCCGCCGAAATCAACGGCAGGATCGTGGGCTATGCGTATGCCGCGATATACCGCGCTCGCCCCGCCTACCGCAACACAGTCGAGGATTCGGTTTACGTACACAATGAACATGCGGGACAAGGCGTGGGCAGCGCACTGATGCCGGCATTGATCGCCGGCTGCGCTGCCGCCGGCCGCCGCCAGATCATCGCGGTAATCGGCGACAGCGCCAACTTCGGCTCGATCAAGCTGCACGAAAAATTCGGCTTCAAACACGTCGGCATGCTGCCGGCGGTGGGATTCAAGTTCGGCCGCTGGGTCGATTCCGTCCTGATGCAGCGCGAAGCCGGTGACGGCCAGCGCACGCTGCCCACTGCTTAGAGCCCATTTCGAAAAGAGAGCTGCATCAACTCCATGCGCAATGGCATGGTAGCGCAGGCGACTCGCCTGCAATGAGACCGCTGATCCACACGGGTTCGCCGCTGCGCCACACACAGCTCAGCAGGCCGCTGCCGCCAGGATGCTCGTACCGTGTGCTCCATGACCAGGCGTTTCGACCCTCTTTTGTGCCGTCACGTCCTTGCCGGTTCCGCGGTAACCGCGGAATGCGCCGTCGGCGCGGAACAGCGGATTGCCGCTGATGCTGAACCAGTGGCGCTCGCCATCGACGTCCATCTGGTGTTCAGAATCGCGGAACGGACGGCACTGGTCTCCTGCCACAACCGCCGCTCGAACGCCGCGCGCTCGCCGCCGCGCACATAGCGGACCAACGTCAGCGCCTGGAAACCGGGATAGCGCGGCGGCAGGTTGAGCGTTTCGTAGTATTTGCGAAATTCGGCGCGGTCGACTTCGCGCGATCCCTGGAAGAATCCGCGCAAGCCGTACAGCACGTCGTAGTATGACCAGATCCGCGATTCGACTGTTTTGCTGAAGTCGCGCACGTCGTTAGCGAAAGTCTGCGCCTGCAGGATGCCACGTATGCACGCTGGGCCCGCACCTAGGCCTGGTCTTCGAGACCGACTTTCTCGCGCCAGTCCTTGCTGCGAAAGACGAGCGGCTTCAACGCCAGCAGCACCAGTACCGCCGCCGCCACGAACATCGCGACCGCGATCGGCCGGTCGAAAAATATGCCGTAGCTGCCGCCCGACATGGCGAGCGACTGGCGCACCGACAGTTCAAGCATGGGCGCCAGGATCAAACCGAGCGCAATCGGCGCCAGATCGTAATTGAACTTGCGCAGCGCATAACCGAACGCGCCCATGGCGATCATGATCCACACATCCACCACGCTGTTGCTGACCGAATACACCCCCAATATGCAAAAGCAGAGGATGGCCGGATAGAGATACGAATACGGGATGCGCAGCAGGTTGACGAAGAGGCCCACCAGCGGCAGGTTGAGTATCAGCAGCACGACGTTGCCGACGTACATGCTGGCGACGAATCCCCAGAACAATTTCGGTTCCTGCGCGATCAGCAGCGGGCCCGGCGCGATGCCGTGCACCATCAGAGCAGCGAGCATGACGGCGGTGATCGGGCCGGTGGGAATGCCGAGTGCCAGCATGGGCACGAACGCGCCTGTCGCCGCCGCGTTGTTGGCGGATTCGGGGCCCGCGACGCCTTCGATCGCGCCGTTGCCGAAACGCTCCGGGTGCTTCGACATGCGGCGCTCTATGCCGTACGACACAAAAGACGAAATGACGTGCGCCGAACCCGGGATGATGCCGATCATGAAGCCGATGAGGCTGCCGCGCGCGATCGGCCCGACCGACAAACGCATTTCCTCCCCCGACGGAATCAACTGACGCAAACTCGGCCGCTGAATTGCCGGCGGCGTCGCCTGCCCCGCCGTCAGCAGAATTTCGGACAGTCCGAACAATCCCACCGCTACCGGCACGATACCGATGCCGTCGCCCAGCTCGATCACGCCATAGTTGAAGCGCGTGTAACCGCTCATCGCGTCTATGCCTATCATGCCGAGCAAAAGCCCCACCACCGCCATCGCGAGTGTCTTGGGCATCGAGCCGCTGCTCATGTACGACAGCACGAGGAATCCCATCAGCAGCAATGCAGTGTATTCGGGCGGGCCGAAACGCAACGCGAACGCGGCCAGCGTCGGCGCCAGAAACATCAGCGCAACCACCGACAAAGTACCGGCGACGAACGAACCGATGGCTGCAATGGCCAGCGCCGGCCCTGCCCGCCCGCGTTGCGTCATCGCATAGCCATCGACGCAAGTCATCACCGATGCGGCCTCTCCCGGAATACGCATCAGGATGGAAGTGGTCGAACCGCCGTACATCGCGCCGTAATAAACACCTGAGAGCAGCACGATGGCGACGATCGGATTGAGTCCGAAAGTCGCCGGCAGCAGCAGGCTGATGCCCGCGAGCGGCCCGAGCCCCGGCAACATGCCTACCAGCGTGCCGATCACGCAGCCGGCAAATGCATAAGCCAGCACCGACGGCGTCAACGCGACGGAAAAACCGAGCAACAGATTGTTGATGACTCCTTCCATCAAAACCCCCAGGGACCGCGCGGCAACTGGACTTTAAGCACGCTCGCGAACAGAAAATACGAAGCGAATGCAAAGCCCAGCGCCACCAGCAGCGTCGGCAGCGGACGCTTGCGCTCGACGACGCCAAGCAGGAACACGAGGAGTGCGATCATGGTCAGGCGGTAGCCGATGCGTTCCAGCGCAAAGACCGCCACCCCGCATGCCACCAGCAGCACCAACCCGCGCCGGCTTTCAGTCCAGTCTATGGTATTCAACAACGGCGAAGCGCTGCCGCGCAGCATGATGAGCAGCCCGAAACAGCCGAGCGCGACAGCAAACAGCAAAGGCACATATCCGGGGCCCGGTTCGGCCAGCGAGCCGGTCGGGAACACGCGGTTCTCCCACGCGACCGCCAACGCCACCAATATCAGTACGGCGCCGGACAGCCAGTCGCTGCGCAGGCCGCGCGGCGCGGCAACCGCCGCCGGCTGCGGTGCATTCGTCATTTCTTCTCGTCGACTTTACCGACGACTTTGACTACCTCGGCGAGGCGCTTCGCATCATTCATCCAGTATTTTGCGAACTCCGGCGCGTCCAGGTACTGCACCGGCGAATTGACCTTGGCCATGGTCGATTTGAAGTCGGCATCGTCAACCGCTTTACGCGTCGCGTCGCGCAGCACTTTCACCACGGCGTCCGGCGTGCCATGGGGCAGGAACATGCCGGCCCAGATGTAGTACTCGATGTCGTAGCCGAGTTCCTTGAAAGTCGGAACGTCCGGGTACGCTTCATGACGCTTGGCGCCCCAACCGACGATAGGACGCAACTTGCCTGCATTGACGTGACTCGCGATCGCCGCCGGTCCGCCGACGGTCATCTCGACGTGCCCGCCGAGCAATATGGTGATCGCAGGCCCGCCGCCGGTGGTGTGTACGGCGCGCATCTTGAGCTTGGCAGCGTGCAGGAACATTTCCATCGGCAGGTGCAGCGCGCCGTAGACGCCGGAGGTGGAAAACGACATCTGCCCAGCTTTCACTTTCGCCAGCGCGATCAGCTCCTTCAGCGACTTGACCGGCAGCGAAGGATGCACGACGAGGATGGTCGGGTCCGCGGAAATCAGCGCAACGGGTATCAACTGATCGAGCGTGTATGCGGGCTTGCGGTCGAACAATTTGTCGGCTTCTGGAATGACCGAAATGCTCGACAGCGCCATCAGCACGGTATAACCGTCGGGCTTGGCATTGGCGACCAGCGCATTGCCCACCGCGCCACCGGCACCGGGCCGGTTCGACAGCGCCACGGGTTGCTTGAGGATTTTTTCGAGCGCGATGGCGGTGGGCCGGCCAGTGATGTCGGCGACGCCGCCGGGCGGGAACGGGACAATCATGGTGATCGGCCGCGATGGATAAACGTCCTGCGCGAATGCCGGCACGCAAACCATCGCCAGCACCGCCGCTATCAGGCTCCTTTGCATATTCTCCTCCGCATCGTTTATGTTTTTTATGACTTGCGCTTGCTTGCGCAATTCTACCTGCCCGGCGGACTAATCCACCGGATTTTCCAGCGTGCCTATCGGCTCGATGGTGATGGCGACGCGATCGCCTTTTTTAAGAAACTTCGGCGGGTTGAAACCTATCCCCACGCCCGCGCAGGTACCGGTTGCAATCAGGTCGCCGGGCTCCAGCGTCATCACCCGCGACAGCGTTTCGATCAACGTCGGAATGTCGAATATCAATTGGCTCACCGGCGCGTCCTGCCGCACTTCACCGTTGACCCTGGTGAGCAATTGCAATTTTCCGACGTCGCGCACTTCGTCGGCAGTCACGATGCACGGTCCCATCGGGCAGTAACCGTCGAGACTTTTGCCGAGGAACCACTGCTTGTGCTGGTTCTGCAGCGTGCGCGCGGTCGCGTCGTTGATGATGGTGTAGCCGTAAACGTGATCGAACGCCTTGTTTTTGGTGATGCCGCGTCCGCCCTCGCCGATTACCACCGTGAGTTCGCCCTCGTAGTCGGTGGAATTCGTGTAGTCGAGATAGCTCGGAATCGGCTCGCCGTGCGCGATCACCGAATTGGGCCACTTGGTGAACATAATCGGCAGTTCGGGTATCGCGTCCTTGCCTGCACTCGCGTCGAAACCGCTATCGTGGAATTCTTTGGCGTGATCGTAATAATTCTTGCCGACGCACAGGATGTTTTTCGCCGGACGCGGAATCGGCGCGTGCAGTTTGACGCTGTCGAACGCGACGCGTCCTTCGCCGCTTTTGACCGCCGCGCGCGCACGCTTGAGCCCGTTTTTACCGAGCGCGATAAAAGCCGTCATGTCTTTCGGCAGGCGGGTGCTCGCCGCCAGATCGACGATGGTGTTGGATGAACTATCGTGCACGCCGATACGCATGCCGTTCGCATCGGAAAAAGTCACCAGGCGCATTAAATTCCTCCGGGATTCAGTGAGGGGTAACGGCAAACGTTTTTGCAATACGGAGAGCCGCCGGACGAGAGCGGAGAGGCGGGAAACCGTCTATCGTCTAGCTTGCTCCTTCGTCTCTCGCCTTACGCGCTAGTCCGCTTTCGCCCCTGATATTTTCACTATTTTTGCCCACTTGGCGATGTCGTCGTTCAGGTATTTCTCAAACTCGGCGGTCGACATCGACATCGGCTCGGCGCCCTGCTCGTTCCAGGTCTTTTTGACATCGGGCCGCGCCGTCACTTTGGTTATTTCCGCGTTGAGGCGATCGATCACCGCCTTCGGCGTGCCGGCAGGCGCCATCACGCCGAGCCAGATCGTCGCCTCGTAGCCTTTGACCCCCGCTTCCGAAATCGTCGGCACATCCGGCAATACGGTCGAACGCTTCAGGCCGGTGGTGCCCAACGCGCGGACCCTGCCCGCCTGCGCCATCGGCGCCATGGTCGTAATCGCGTCCAGCATCAGCTCGACCTGCCCGCTCATGACGCTGGTGCGCGCTTCGCCGCTGCCCTTGTGCGGAATGTGCACGATGCCCACGCCCGCCATCGCCTTGAAGAGTTCGCCCGCCATGTGATACGGCGTGCCGTTGCCAGACGATGCGTAGTTGAGGCCGTTCGGTTTGGATTTTGCGAGCGCGACCAGCTCTTTGATGGACTTTGCCGGCAGCGACGGATGCACCACCAGCACGAGGTCGGAAGAGTTGATCGGCGCGACCGGCGCGAAATCCTTCATCAGCGCGAATGGCTTCTTCTGCACCAGCGACTCGTTAACCGTATGGGTGTTGGACATCAGCAGCAGCACGTAGCCGTCCGCGGGCGACTTCGCCACGAAATCGGTGCCGATGATGGAACCCGCACCGGGGCGGTTGTCGATGACGAACGACTGGCCCAGCGGTTCCTGCAGCCTTTGCGCGAGATAGCGCGCGTAAATATCAGCCGGCCCGCCAGCGCCAAACGGCACGATGATGCGCACCGGCTTGTTCGGATAGGACTGCGCCTGCGCGCCCGCACCTGACAGGCACGCGGCGGCCAGCGCAAATAAAACGCGGCTTACAGATAGCCTCATGGAAATCTCTTCCTGCTGAATTTTATTAGCGACTACGACCGGCAAGGCCGCCAGTATCCGGCGAGACGCCGGAGTGGTCAACAGCAACGCCGAGGAGAGGCCAGGCAGCGTGCGGCCGCTGGAACAAGCACTGGAATTGCTGCTTGAACAGCAGGTCGGCGAGCGCAATGTGGTCTTCGAGGGCTTCTTGCGCGACCGCGGCATGGCTGGTCGCTTCGAGCTGCAGGTGGGCGTCGACTTCGCCCTGCTCAGTGACGAGTTTGAGGCCGGCGCTAGGTGCGCCATGCCGATCAAGGCCATGTCGCGGCCCGTATATGGTGCAAGCCAGCAATTTTGGATATTTCGGAGCGAAGCGTGACAGCGCGTCCGGGATGGGTGCCAGCAGCGCCCGGCAGCGCTCGCATCCAAGGAGTCTCTCTTTAAGTCATCCTCGCGCAGGCGGGGCTCCAGTCCCCCCATCCTACCTTCCCCCGCAAGCGGAGGAAGGGAATACCCGCCTGCGCGGGAATGACGAAACCGCACTTGCCCAGAGCCTGACTAACTCAGCGAAGTGATGTAATCGACCATCTTGCGGCGCATCGCCGCGTTCGGCAGACGGCCGCGGCCCGCGTTCAGGTTGTCCGCCATGTATTCGGGCTTGTCGGAACCCGGAATCACGCAGGTGACCGCTTCGTTCGCCAGCAGGTATTTGAGGAAAAACTGGCCCCAGGTGGTGGCGTCGAATTCGGCGGCCCAATCCGGCACGGCCTTGCCACGCACGGCGCCGAACAACTGCGCGCGCGCAAACGGCAGATTGGTCAGCACCGCTGTCCCGGTATCGGCCGCCGCCGCGAGCACGCGCTGCTCCACGCTGCGCTCGGCCATCGAGTAATTGACCTGCAGGAAGTCGAGCTTCTCGCGCTGCATCAGGTCGACCAGCCGGTCGTTGGCGGACTGCTGGTCCTGCGAGTGGGTAACGCCGATGTAGCGGCACACGCCGCTGGCTTTCCACTCACGCAGCAAGTCAAGCTGCGCAGTTGTTTCATTGCGGTCGCGAAAACCGACGTTGTGGATTTGCATGAGGTCGAGCTTGTTTGTGCGCAGCCGTTTGAGGGACTCTTGCATTTCAGCGGTGCAGGCGTCGCGGCTACCGGTGGCGCGCACCTTGGTGGCGAGAAATACGCGGTCGCGCACGCCCATTTCCGGCAGCAGGTCCCCCAGCGTGAGCTCCGCCCTGCCGTAGGATGGCGCGGTATCGATCAGGCGCCCGCCTTCGTCAAGCAGAGTGCGAATAACCGTGCGGCGCTCCGCGCGCTTCGCAGTATCGCTGCTGCTGTCGAAATCGAAAATAATCGCGGTGCCTAGCCCTACGACCGGCAGCATTTCGCGGCTGCGCGGAACAGGTCGTGACAACACCGGCCCGCTCGCTGCGAATAGCGGGGTCGGCAACACCATCCCGGCGCCGGCAGCAGCGGCAAGCTTGAGCACGTCGCGACGCGAATACCCTTTACGCTGATCGTTCATGTTCCATTTCCTTTCGCAGATTGCACAGTATCGGACTCTGCGGCGCCGGCACGGCGTTCGTGCGCGCGGCCTAGCCCCAGTGAGAGCAGGAGCCAGCCGGCGGCCACCGGCACGGTGAGCAGCGAAATCGCCCCCAGCTCGAGGCCGACCCCGCGCAATGCAGTGAACAGCCAGCCGAACAACGCGTCGCTGCCGCGAAACACCACGTTGTCGATGACGTTCTTGGCCTTGTATTTTTCCTCGCGCTCGACCACCGTGAACAACACTTCGCGCGCGGGATTCGCCAGCGCAAAGTTGGCTGCGCGCTGGACCGCCTGAAACGCGATGACCACCCACAGCATCGGCGTCGCCCACAGCGCGATAAAACCGATCGCGAACACAAACGGCAGAAATGCAGTTGCCGGCCCCGCGCCGAAACGTTTGATCAGCTTGCCGGTGGCGAGAAACTGCACCACGATCGTCAGCAAACTCACGGCGAGATCGATCTGGGCAAAGATCGCCGTGCGCTTGTTGGGATCGTCCGTCAGCGCGGAAACAATATTGGCCTGCTGAAAATAGAGAAACGTTCCCGCCAGCGACAGCGCCGCGACCCAGGTTGCGATACCGGCAAGATAGGGGGAGCGCAATATCATCAGGATGCCGGCGAGCCAGCTGCCGCCAAGACCGGCCTGCGCGCCCGCAGCGCCGGTTTTCGCCGCATTGGACACAGGCGCGGCCTTGAAGACAGCGGCGGCGGCTTCGAGGCGCATCGCGCAAAACACCGCGCATTCCAGCAATATCGCGGCAATGAGGAGCAGATTGGCGCGGCCGATGGGCACCGCGAGACTGGCGGCAATGATGGGGCCCAGCAGCGCGCCCGCCGAACCGCCCGCAGCGATGAACCCGAACAGGCGCTTGCCCTGCTCGGCGCCGTACAGGTCGGCCATGAAAGACCAGAACACGGACACCGCGAACAGGTTGAACACGCTGATCCAGACAAAGAACACCTGGGCGGTGGTGCCAAGCGCGATGCTCTGCGTCAGCAGCACCCAGAAGACGACGATGTTGGCGACGAAGAAGTGATACACCAGAGGGATAAAGCGCGTGCGCGGCAACCGCGCCACCAGCGCGCCATACACCGGCACCACCGCGAGCATCACGAAAAACGTCGCGGTGAACAGCCACGGCAGATTCTTGATGCCGCTGGCCAGCCCCATTTCATCGCGCACCGGCCGCAGCACGTAATAGCCGGCCAGCAGGCAGAAGAAATAGGCGAAGGACCACAGCAGTGCCCGCGCCTCCCGCGGACGCACTGCCACCACGCGGGAGAGCCAGCCCTGCAATCTTTTTTCATCCGGCATGCAAACGATTGTAGCAGTGCTGGACGGTTTCATTTTATGATTACCGGCCAGCGCGCGAACCGCGGCCGTTTTACGCCCTCAAATAAAAATCCACGTCATGACGCATCGTCCTTCTCCGTGCAAACCACCCGCCGCCACCTGCTCAAGCTGATCGGCAGCGCAAGCGCCCTCATGACTCTCCCCGCCTTGCCCGCGCAATCCGCCGCTTCCCCACTGCTCAAGCGCGTCATTCCGAAAAGCGGCGAGCGCTTGCCGGTGATTGGTCTTGGCACCTACATCGTGCTGGATGTCGCTCCCAATGCGCCTGAACTGGCGGAATTGAAAGAAGTCCTGACCACGTTTGTCGCCGGCGGCGCCACCCTTGTCGACAGCTCACCCATGTATGGACGCGCGGAAGCCGTGACTGGCGATCTTGCCGCGGCAACGGGATTGCGCGATTCGTTGTTTCTCGCCACCAAGGTATGGACCAGCGGGCGCGAAGCCGGCATCCGGCAAATGCAGGATTCACTGCGCCTGATGCGCACGCGCCGCATCGACTTGATGCAGGTGCACAACCTGCTCGATCTTGCCACCCACCTCAAAACGCTGCGCGAATGGAAAGAAGCAGGCGCCATACGCTACCTCGGCATCACGCATTACCACTCGGGCGCATACCGGGATCTGGAGAAGCTTCTGAAAACGCGCGCCTACGATTTCGTGCAGTTCAATTACTCGATGGCCGAGCGCGAGGCCGAGCAACGCCTGCTGGCGGTGGCGGCCGAATCTGGCACTGCCGTCATCATCAACCGGCCGTTCGCACAAGGCGAGCTGTTCCCCAAAGTCAAAGGCCGCGAGCTGCCGGCGTGGGCAGCGGATTTCGACTGCGACAGCTGGGCGCAGTTTTTCCTCAAGTACATCATCGCGCACCCGGCGGTCACCTGCGCCATACCCGGCACCGGCAAAGTGCGCCATATGACGGACAACCTCAAGGCAGGCACGGGACGGCTGCCGGATGAACGGATGCGCAAACGCATGGTCGAACTCATCCAGAGCCTCTAGAACTTATCTAAAAAAATGCAATACGGACAAGCAACCGCCGATACACGCCGATTAACGCCGATACAATTCCAGACCTTTCCCCTATTCATGGTTAAGCCCCTTGAACTTATCTGCGTTCATCCGCGTTCATCGGCGGTTCCAAATTGTTTTAGAGATCGTTTCCAGAAAACCAGCACATGCGCCGCTACCTGATCATTCTCCTTGCCTTGCTTGCCATTCTCATTGCCGGCTGCAGTGCCTTGCGCGTCGGCTATCCGCAGGCGGACGTCATTCTCGGCTGGCGCGCCAATACTTATTTCGATCTCGACGCCGACCAGCGGCGTGATTTTTCCGCGCGGCTGGACCGCCTGCTCGCATGGCACCGTTATGAGCAGCTGCCCGAATACTCGTCGTTCCTGACCACCGCGAAAAGCAAGGCGGAGCATGGCCTGAAGCGGGACGACGTCGCCTGGTTCATCGACGGCTTCAAGGCGCGCTACCGCACCATCGCAAACCGCGGCAACAACGACGCCGCCGAGATACTCGCGACGCTAACGCCGGAACAGATCGTCGCCGTGCAAAAGCAGTTCGAAAAGGACAACCGCAAGTTCGCGAACGAACACGAGCTCGAAGGCAGCCTCGACGAGCGCAGGCACGCGCGACTGAAGAAAATGATCAACCAGATCGAGGACTGGACGGGCAATCTCACCCGCGAGCAGGAACACAAAGTCGCTGCGCTGCTGGAACCCATCCCCATGGTCGAGCGTTTGCGCCACCAGGACCGCATGCGGCGCCAGCACGAGTTTATTGAACTACTCAAGACGCGCAGCGCGAAGGACTTCGCGCCGCGCCTGCAACAATGGCTGCTCGCGTGGGAACAGGGCCGTGCGCCCGAATTCGCGCGCATGTCCGACGAAGTCTTCGAGCATCGCATGCAGTTTTTCATGGCCGTCGAAAAACTGCTCACGCCGGAGCAGCGCCAGCACGCGCTCAAACGCCTGCAGAAATTTGCCGACGATTGCAAAGCGCTGTCGGTGCGCCCGCCCGGACGGGCCGCTCATGAGGAGGCCAGGACGGCTATACTTGCACTTTTCTAAAGCGCAGCCGCCCCATGCCCGCCTACTCCAGCCCCATCGCGTCCAAACTGCCCAAGGTCGGCACCACCATATTCACGGTGATGTCGAAGCTCGCCGCGGAGCACAACGCGATCAACCTGTCGCAGGGTTTTCCGGATTTCGACTGCGCGCCCAAGCTGCTTGAGCTGGTCGATAAGTACTTCCACGCGGGGCTGAACCAGTATCCGCCGTCCGCCGGCATCATGGCGCTGCGCGAACGCGTCGTTGAAAAAGCCGCCGCGCTATACGGTGCGACCTACGATCCCGAGCACGAAGCGACCATAGTGCCGGGCGCCACCTACGGCATCTTCAACGCGATCACCGCGTTCGTGCGCCCCGGCGACGAAGTCATCATGTTCGAGCCCACGTACGACAGCTACACGCCGGCGGTCGAAGTGAACGGCGGCAAACCGGTCTACGTGCGGCTGCAGTACCCCGACTACAGCATCGACTGGCAGGCGGTGCAGCGCGCCATCACTCCGAAGACGCGCATGATAGTCATCAACACGCCCAACAATCCGACCACCAGCGTGTTTTCGGCCGAAGACATGCGGGTCTTCGAAGGCATGCTGCGCAATACCAACATCATCGTCGTCAGCGACGAAGTCTACGAACACCTGATCTACGACGGCCACCAGCACCAGAGCGTCGCGCGGTTTCCCGGCTTGGCGGAACGCAGCTTCGTCGTCTCGTCGTTCGGCAAGACTTACAGCGTGACCGGCTGGAAAATGGGTTACGTCCTGGCGCCGAAGGAACTCATGCACGAATTCCGCAAGGTGCACCAGTTCAACGTGTTCGTCACCAACGGGCCGCTGCAATACGTGCTGGCCGAATACATGGCTGACCCTGCGGCCTACCTGTCGCTCGCCGCGTTCTATCAGCAGAAGCGCGATTTCTTTCTCGCCCATCTCGAAGGCTCGCGCCTGCGCGTGCTGCCTTCACGCGGCACTTTTTTCCAGAACTTCGCGTACGACGCAGTCAGCGACGAGAAAGATACGGACTTGGCGGTTCGGCTCACGAAAGAAAAAGGCCTCGCCTCGATCCCGCTCTCGGCGTTCTACCACGACGGGCACTGCGACAAGGTGCTGCGCTTCTGCTTCGCCAAGTCGGAGCAAACGCTGGCCAAGGGTGCTGCTATTCTGCGTTCGCTCTAAGCTCGCAGAATCGCGAGAGATGAAAAAGCAGGATAGACGATAGACATTTCCCCCTCTCGCCTCCCGCCCGGCGTCTCTCCCCGCCTATTTGGCCCAGCTAATCTCTCTCGCAGTCGTCGCACCTATCACCGTTTCATCAAGCCCGCCCGGTGTCTCCGCCTGCGTCGGCGACAGCGGGATGCGCCCGGCCATGATTTCAGCCTTGCTTTGCGGCAACCGCGGGTTGGCGTTCGGCTCGGCATAGCCTTCGGGATATAACGGCTGGTTGGTCGCGGGATCGTATTTGTCGGTGGCGCCGAAGGTATGCAGCAGTTCGTGCGCAATCACCACATGGTTACTGCCTTCCATGTCCGCGCTCGCGAACGCGTTAACGACGCCGATCAGGCCTTGGCGCAGCCCCACCGAGTGCCGCAGCGGCACGTCGGTTCGCGGCGCAAAATATTTGATGAACATGCGCACGTGCGGCTTGGGACCGCTGTAGGCGTCGTTGCGCCACGCCCAGAAGCGCAGTTGCAGACTCCACAACATCACTTCGATGCGGCTGCCCTGGCGCGGCGACTCCGGCGGCACCGCGTTCACGCGCGGCGCCAGGTACATCTCTACCGGCACGCGCAGCGGCAAGCCGTAAACGCGCGCCTGTTCGCGCATATAGAGCGCCAGCGGCTCGAAACTGTTCTGCGGCAGCTTCTGGATATAAGCGTCGGCGGCGGCACTGCCGTCGCCGTTGATCGGATAGACGACAACGCGCAGCGGCTCTTTCCAGTCCGTGGTGCGGGCGCGTGCGATCCACGCCCCCTGTGCCACCACGACAAGGACGAAGAACAGCAATCCGATACGTATAATGCGGGCCATAATTCAGCTGGACTGGCTCAATGCCATGCCTTGGACTTAAAATCCATTTTTGACCGACCAATCAAGGAATATCTCATGACACAGCGCATTATCACCTCCCTCGCCGCGATTTTGTGCGCCGGCGCCGCCACTGCGGCATTCGGCCAGGCCTATCCGAGCAAACCGATACGTATCGTCGCGCCGTTCGCGCCCGGCGGCGGCACCGACCTGATTGCGCGCGTCGCGGCGCAGAAAATGACCGAATCGCTGGGCCAGCAGGCGGTCGTCGATAACCGTCCCGGCGCTGGCGGAGTACTGGGCGCGGAAATTGGCGCGAAATCGCCGCCCGACGGCTATACCTTCACGCTCATCGCGGGCAGCTACGCGGTGAACCCCAGCCTGTTCAAACTCAATTTCGACCCGATCAACGACATCACGCCGGTGATCCAGTTGTCGCAGGGGCCTTTCCTGGTCGTCGTGCATCCTTCGCTGCCGGTCAAGAACATCAAGGAACTCATTGCGCTCGCCAAAGCCAAGCCGGGCCAGCTGACTTTCGCATCCAGCGGCGCCGGCAGCATCACGCAACTTGCCACCGAGTTGTTCGCCGACATGGCGGGCATCAAGATGATCCACATCCCGTACAAGGGCACGGGACCGGCGCTGACCGATACGATGGCCGGCCAGGTGCAGATCCTGTTCGGCAGCGTCGGCGTGACCATGCCGCAATTGAGCAGCGGCCGCCTGCGCGCGATCGCGGTGACTACTGCCAAACGCATCGCTGCCGCGCCCACCGTGCCGACGATCATGGAATCCGGGCTCAAGGACTATGAAGTCATCCTGTGGCACGGCCTGATTGCACCGAAAGCCCTGCCGCGGCCCATCCTAGACCGCGTCAACGGCGAGCTCAACAAGGCACTGCAGGCGAAGGACATGCAGGACCGTCTCGCCGCAGACGGTGTATCAGCGGCTGGCGGCACCCCCGAGCAGTTCGCCGCCTTGATCAAGAAGGACATCGACGTCTGGCGCGCGGTCGTAAAAAAAGCCGGCGTCAAAGCCGAGTAACGTGCGGCATCTTGTCACACCGCTGGCCTGCGTCATATTGGCCGGCGGCGCGAACTCTGCCGTCGCACAGCCTTACCCGAGCAAGCCGGTTCGCATCATCGCGCCGTTCGCGCCCGGCGGTGGGATAGACTTCATTGCGCGCGTCGCCGCGCAAAAAATGACGGAGACACTCGGCCAGCAAGTCATCGTCGACAACCGGCCCGGCGCCGGCGGCACGGTCGGCACCGAAATCGGGGTGCGCGCGCCGCCTGACGGTTACACGTTCGTCATGGTAGCGACCACGTATTCGATCAGCCCCAGCCTGTACAAAATCGCTTTCGATCCGCTACACGACATCACACCGGTAATACAACTCTCGCAGGGCCCGCTGCTGCTCGTGACTCATCCATCGCTGCCGGCCGTCAATGTGAAGCAATTGATCGCGCTCGGCAGGGCCCGGCCGCAGCAACTCATCTATGCGTCGGGTGGAACCGGCGGGGTCATCCATCTATCCAGCGAATTATTCGCCGACATGGCGGGCATCAAAATGGTACACGTCCCCTACAAAGGGCTCGGGCCCGCACTGACCGATCTGATCGCCGGCCAGGTGCAATTGCTGTTCGGCAGCATCACCGCGACCCTGCCGCAAACCAAAAACGGCCGCCTGCGGGCGCTCGCGGTAACGACGCCCAAGCGGACGACTGCCGCGCCGGAAATTCCGACCGTCGCAGAATCGGGACTCAAGGATTATGCGGTGACCCAGTGGCATGGCCTCATTGCACCGAAAGGCCTGCCGAAGCCGATACTCGAGCGTATCAATGGCGACCTCAACAAAATCGTGCAGTCGAAAGAGATGCAGGAGAAGCTGGCGGGCGACGGCGTCACGGCAGCGGGCGGCACGCCCGAGCAATTCGCCGCGTTGATCAAGAACGAAATCGGGGTGTGGCAGAACGTCGTGCGCAAAGCCGGCGTTAAATCGGAATAACCGCGGCCGTCGTCTAACGCCGTGCCGCCAGGAAAGTGCCATGGCATTTGGCGGTGCCGCAACGACATGCGTAGAGCCGCTTGATCGCCGGGGTATAGCGGTCCTCAATCACCAGGTTATATTCATACGAAAGTTCATCGCCGGCCTTGATATTGCGGATCGCTTCGATATAAAGGCGGTTGCCTTCTTCCATCGGCTCGCAATTCGGGCGGCAACTGTGGTTGATCCAGCGCGCCGAATTGCTGCCGTGATTGCCATCGATCACCATGTCGTTGTCGAGCAGGAACAGGAAGGTGTGATTGCCCTCGTCGTCGCCGTAACGCTCGTCGGCCGCGGCCTCGGTGATGAGCCTGCCCTTGTATTCAATGATGCGTTCGCCCTTGGCGATATCGCGGACGGCAAACACACCGCGCCCGTGGATCGCGGAGCCGCGCACGCTGATGATGCGGCCGCTGGTCTTGCTCGACTTCTTGGCAGGCATGCTGATAATTCTCATGATTGGAAGGCAAATATTTTAACCAATTGCCGCAATCCGCATACGGGAATCTCAGCGGGCGGACCATGCGTAGAGATACAGCACGATTACGCACAGCACGTACATCTGCAACCCGAACAGGCGATTGCGGCGCAAGAGCTCTCCGATCCCGACGTGATAACGCGCATGCACCGAGAGCACCGTGTTCGACGTCGGACAGCCCGGCAGCCCTATCGCCCACGGCATCAGTATGGTCATCGCGAGCAGTGTCGGGTCAGGTTTGAGCGTCGCGATCCACGGCCCCACTACCATGCATAGCATGACCGGATGGAACCCCGCCCACGCAACGAGCACGATGACGCCGACCGTGACGCTCGCTTCAAACGCGCCGAAATGATCGAAAGGCACACGCAGATCGAGCGCCGCAATGACGCCCGCCATGCCCGCCGACAGCACTCCAGCGCCCATGAACAGGGCGAATTCGCCGGCCATCTCCGGCAAACGCACGTGGACTAACCGCACCAGCGCGGCCCCGGTGCGATTCCCTTCGCGCACAAGCAAAGTCAGAACCGTGACTGCGGGTGCTGTCAACGTGATGATCGCCAGCACCGACCACGCCGGTTTGATTTCGTGGGCGACCAGCACTGCAATCGCCAGCAGGCCGGGCACCAGCAGCGCCTCGAGATGCAGCGGATAGCCGGCGAAATCGGCGGCATAGCCATGGCGTTTCGACGACAGCGTCAGCCATGTAATGAGGATGCCGCACAGCGCCACCGGCAGGCCCATGCTGACCAGTATGGTCAGGCTCGCCTGCGGCGCGAAAGTGAACGCCACCGCCATCGAACCGTAAAAAGGCGACCACAATGCGCCGCTGATGAAGGCCTGCGTCAGCCCCGTCGCCTGGTCCATCGACAAACGCGTGCGCGCCGACAGCCGGTCGGCGAATATCGCGACCGCCGAGAAATTGATCACCGCGCCGAATAATTGAATGCCGAACAGCGTGCGCAACAACGCGTAGCGGCCAGTCGAGAGTTTTTCTTCGCGGCCGCCGCTGCGCGTGCTGATCAGTTGCAGGAAAGCGACCGCGATCAGCAGACCGACCAGCGGAATGTTCTGGGTCAGCGCGCGGCTGACGAAACCGGCATGTCCACGCCACATGCCCCACGCGATGCCGGCGGCGCCGCACACTGCCAACGCAAGCACCAGGCGCTGTTGCGCGGATTTGATCCGCGGCCACAGCAAAGCGCACGCAATCCAGCCGATGACGCCAGTGATCCAGTCCGGATAAGCGGGCAAAACGTCGCCCACCACCGACAGCACGGCCACCGCGACCAGCAGCCACGCCGCGATACCAGCGGCGGGCCCGGCAGGCGGTCGTTCAGGCGGCACTACAAGACGCCGGACAAACCACCGTCGACATTGATGCAGGTGCCGGTCACATAGCTTGCCGCGTCGGACGCGAGAAACGCGATCACGTTCGCCACTTCCGCGGATTCCCCCATGCGGCCGAGCGGCACCGTCTTGCCGGTCTGCTTGTAATGTTCTTCAACGCTCAAGCCGCCTTTCTTGGCGCGCCGCTCCTGCTGCATCGACTTGATTTTGCCGACGGCGACTGCGTTGACCAGAATATTCAGCGGCGCCAGTTCTTTCGACAGGCCCTTGGTCAGCGCGAGGCCGGCCGCGCGGCTTACCGTGGTCGGGAATTGCGCGGCACCCGGTTGCTTGGCAGCAACCATGTTGAGATTGATGATGCGCCCGCCGCCCTGCTTTTTCATGTGCGGAACCGCCGCGCGCGCCGTGCGCACCTGCGCCATGACCTTGATTTCGATATCGTGCGCGAATTCGGTGTCGAGGACCTTGTCGAACGCCGCCTGCCCGGTGCCGCCCGCGTTATTGACGACGACGTCAATGCGCCCGAAGCGCTTCACGGTTTCTTCGATGAAGCGCTCCATGTCGCCGGCCTTCGACGCATCCGCCACCACGGTCAACACTTCAGCGCCGAGTTTCCTGCACTCGGCGGCTTTGGTTTCCATGACGTCGGCGCGCCGCGCGCAAATCGCCACCATCGCGCCCAGTTCGGCGACCCGTGTGGCCGTTGCCCCGCCTATGCCTTCGCTGCCGCCGGTGATCGCGACGACCTTGCCTTTGAGACTCAACTGCATATCAACTCTCCTGGAGAAAATAATTCAAACTCATCTCAAAAATACAACACCGACTAGCAACCGCCGATGTACGCCGATTAACGCCGATACAATTCCAGACCTGTCACCGAATCATGGTCAAATTTCTTGAGCTTATCTGCGTTCATCGGCGCACATCGGCGGTTCCAAATTGTTTTTGAGAGCCGCTTCTATTTAGAACGGTAACGAACTCTGGTTCACTCGGCCTGTATGCCCGCCGCCTTGATGAGCTTGCCGAAACGCGCGATATCGTTTTTGATCAGCGTCGCAAACGCGTCGGGCGTGCCGCCCGCGAGATCGAACCCGAGCGTGGTCAATTTGTCCTTCACTTCCGGCAGGCCCAACGTGCGCGTGATATCGGCGTGCAGCTTGACGATAATCTCTTTCGGCGTGCCGGCCGGCGCGAGGTAACCGGTCCACGAATCGAAATCGAAGCCCGCTACGCCAGCCTCTGCAACGGTGGGCACGTCGGGCAAGGTCAGCGAACGCTTGGGGCTGCCGATCGCGAGCACGCGCAACCGGCCCGTCTTCATATGCGGCACCACGTTGGACACACCGGTAAACATCATCGGCACCTGCCCGCCCAGCACGTCGCTGAAAGCCGGGCCCAGGCCTTTGTACGGCACGTGCACGATGTTGATACCGGATTCGACGCGCAACATCTCCATCGGCAGATGTTGCGCGCTGCCGGTGCCGCCGGACGCGTAATTGAGCTGCCCGGGGCGTGCTTTGGCGAGCGCGATCAATTCTTTCACTGATTTCACCGGCAGCGAAGGATGTACGACGAGCACCACTGGAATCGTCGCGGCCAAGGTGATTGGCACAAAATCCCGCAGCGCGTCGTAAGGCAGCTTGAGATAAAGGTGCGGATTGACGGCCAGCGTCGAAATATTGCCCAGATGTATCGTGTAGCCGTCAGGCGGCGCTTTCGCCGCCGCTTCGGTCCCTATGATGCCGTTGGCGCCAATGCGGTTGTCGATCACCACCTGCTGCCCCCAGCCGTCCCCCATTTTCTGTCCAAGCACGCGCGCCAATGTATCGATCGCGCTGCCGGCGGTGAAAGGCGTGATGACCCGCACCGGTTTGACGGGAAAGTTCTGCGCTTGCAGCGTGGCAGCGGCCAGCAGCAGGCCGGCGCCCATCCATAGTCTCGTCACGTGAACCCCTCGCGATTTGTGTCCCGGCGAGCATGATAACGCCAACCGCTCGCAACCGACAGCCCGCGGCGAAGCGGTCCGACAAACCGCCCGGAATCGAATAGCAATGCACGCACGCGCCGCAGCGGATAAAATTGCCGTATTGCACACCAGGATCGGAACATGCAAAAACTATTCGATGAAGCAACGCACTCGGCGCTGCAGCAACTGATGGACGAAACCATAGAAGCGCTGCAGCTGGCGAAAGTCAGCCCCGATGTCGATGACCTCGGCGCCACGTTTGCCGTCGCCCTGCTGAAGCTCGGGCTGGCCACCAGCTTCGCCGAGCAGAAATACCCCGGCTTCGCGAAAGACGTCGAGGAAAAACGCCAGCGCGTGCTGTCAGCGTTGATGCCCAGGCACTAGCGTGCCGGAGAGGCGTGAGGCGCGAAATCCCTGAATCGCAAAATCGCTTTCCCTTGGCATCATGGAGGAGATCTCGTTGAAAAATGCACTGATCGCATTGTTATGCGCAGGACTCGCAACGCTTGCCCACGCGCAAGGCTATCCAAGCAAACCCGTGCGCATCGTTGCGCCTTTCGGCGCCGGCAGCACCATAGACATTATCGGCCGCCTGATCGCGCCCAAACTCACCGATGCGCTCGGCCAGCCGGTGATCGTCGAGAACCGTCCCGGCGCGGGCGGCATGATAGGCATGGACGCTGTCGCGAAATCCGCACCCGACGGGCACACGCTGATCATAGGTGCGCTGGGCCCGCTGGCGATGAATCCCGCGCTCTATCCGAAAACGCCGTTCGATCCAGTGAAGGACTTCGCGGCGGTCTGCCTGCTCGCCACCGGCCCCGTCGTCATCGCGGTGCATCCGTCGATTCCGGCGCAAACGGTGAAGGATCTGATCGACCTTGCGAAAAAACGGCCGGGGCAACTCAACTTCGGCTCGCCGGGTGTGGGCAGCAGCCCGCACCTGACCGGTGAACTTTTTAAACTGATCACCAAGACCGACATCGTGCACGTGCCATACAAAGGCAACGCCGAAGCCATCACGGATCTCATCGGCGGGCAATTGAGCATCGTATTCACCGGCGTGCCGCCGGTAGTGCCGCTGGCCAAGGCGGGCAAAGTGCGCCTGCTGGCGACGACCGGCAAACAGCGCATGCCCAACCTGCCCGAGGTGCCGACCATACGCGAAGCCGGCATCGAAGGCGCCGACGTGCTGATTTGGTACGGCGTCGTTGCGCCGGCCGCAACACCCAAAGACGTGGTGGCGCGACTCAATCGCGAAATCGTGAAAATCATGAACACCCCGGACGTGCGCGAAAAATTTTCCCAGCAAGGTGTTGATCCCGCCTCCAGCACGCCGGACGAGTTCGCGCAGATGATCCGCGACGAAGTCACGCGCTGGGGCAAAGTCATACGCAGCGCCGGTATCAAGCTTGAATAGCGTCAGGCGCAAGGGGTAAGGCACCAGACTTGATCCTCTCTCCTCTCTCCTCCCTCCTCTCTCCTCTCTCTCCATGAAACTTCCCATCTACCTCGACAACTCCGCAACCACGCCGGTCGACCCGCGCGTGGTCGAAAAAATGCTGCCGTGGCTGACCAATCAGTTCGGCAATCCCGCCAGCAGCTCACATGCGCTGGGCCATGCGGCGCGCGCGGCAGTGGAAAAGGCGCGTGACCAGGTCGCGGCGCTAATCAATGCGGATGCGGGCGAAATCGTATGGACGTCTGGCGCCACCGAATCGAACAATCTCGCGATCAAGGGCGCAGCACTCGCGTACCAGGGCAAGGGCAAACATCTGATCACGGTGCAAACCGAGCATAAAGCGGTGCTCGACACCATGCTGGAACTCGAGCGCCAGGGCTTTGCCGTGACTTTTCTGGCGCCCGAACGTAATGGCCTCGTTAATCTCGACAAATTCAGGGCCGCCATGCGCGCGGACACGATTCTCGCTTCGGTCATGCTGGTGAACAACGAAATCGGCGTGATCCAGGACGTCACCGCTCTGGGCGCCATCTGCCGCGAGCGCGATGTGCTGTTTCATGTCGATGCCGCGCAGGCGACCGGCAAAGTTGCGATCGACCTCAAGCAGCAGAAAATCGATTTGATGTCGCTGACCGCGCACAAGACCTACGGACCGAAAGGCATCGGCGCCCTCTACGTGTCGCGCGACCGGCGCGTGCGCATCGAACCGCAAATGCACGGCGGCGGCCACGAACGCGGCATGCGCTCGGGCACGCTCGCCACCCACCAGATCGTCGGTCTCGGCGAATGTCTGCAAATCGCGGGCGCGGAAATGACGACCGAACTGCCGCGCATACGCGCACTGCGCGACAAGCTGTACCAGGGATTGGCGGCGCTCGTCGAGGTGCAGGTCAACGGCGACATGCAAAGCCGCATCGTCAACAATCTCAACATCAGCCTCAAGCTGCCGAACTGCGATCAGATGATAGCTTCTCTCACCGACATCGCCGTCTCGTCGACTTCTGCGTGCTCATCGGGCGGCGACAGCGTTTCGCACGTGCTGCAGGCGCTCGGCAATGACACGCAGCTTGCCGGCAACTCGATCCGCATCACTGTCGGGCGCTTCAATACCGGGGAGGAAATCGATTTCGCGCTCGATTATCTCAAGCGCAAAATCGCGGAGTGCCGCGCCGCCATAAAAGGCCAACTCGCGTCAGCGTAGCCGCAGAGCGATTTAACTCCGCCTCACGCCTCACCGCCGCTGACCAGCGGTATTATTTTGGCGTATCTTTAAGAAAACGCTCGATATCGTTCGCCCCGACGTACTGCCTGATTATTCCGCCGTCGGCAAAGACCAGCGTGGGCGTCGTGTCGATATTGAGCTTGGTAGCGACCGCGTCGACCTGCTCGATCGGGTTTGCGCAATCCGTCCGGCCTGAGGGCCGCAACGCCCGCAACATCCAGTCTTCCCATGCCTTGCCCTTGTCGCTCGAACACCAGATCGATTTCGCGATGCCGGTTGAACCTGGAAACTTGGCTTCGATCGGATACGGATAGATGTAGATCGTCACGTTGTTGATACGCTCGAGTTCGACTTCGAGCTTCTTGCAATACGGACATTGCGGATCCGAAAACACGCGCAGCACGCGTTTGCCGTCGCCCTTGACGCGCTTGATCGCCTGACTGAGCGGCGGCAACTGCGCGACGTTAAGCGCCGTCAGTTTGCGGATGCGCTGCTCGGTGATATTGGAGTCGGTCTTGGTATCGATCAACACGCCGTAAATGATGAAGCTGACCTTCTCGTCGGTGTAATGCAGGTTCTTGTCGACGTATACCTCGTAAAGACCGCCATACGGTGTCCTGGTCACGCTCTGCACCTTGTTGCCGAGCTTGGCTTCGACGAGCTTTCTGACGCTCGCCTCATCGGCCAGCGCCGCACCGCACGCCAGCAACGCCGCCAACAACACGAATTTTCTTAACATCATCGCTCCACGCACTGACAGTAGCCGCAGATTGTAAGACATTCCCCGCACCCGGCGCACGCCGCTCATCGTGCGGCTTTGACCGCAGGTCGGCCCCATTGAGCTGATGCATCAAAACTTGTATGATAACCAGACGAATTGTCCCCGCAGGCCCGCAATTGACGCATTCCCGGCTCAAAGTTTCCAACCTGACCGACCAGATCAGCGCGGCCATCACGTCGCGCATTGCGGCAAACCGCCTCACGCCGGGCAGCCGCCTGCCGACGGAACAGGATTTGTGCGCAGAGTTCGGCGTCAGCCGCACCGTCGTACGCGAAGCGATTTCGCGCCTTAAATCCGAAGGGCTCATAGTCACCCGCCAGGGCGCCGGGGCCTTTGTCGCCCACAACAAGCTGGGCATCCCCTTTCGCATCGCCCCCGACAGCGTCGACTCGTTCAAGTCCACGGTTGAAGTCCTGGAGCTGCGGCTCGCCGTCGAATCTGAAGCTGCGGCGCTGGCTGCCGAGCGTGCCACCCGCGCGCACCTGCACGCGATCAGCGCCGCTCTCGACGCCGTGCGCAGGGCATTTGAGCGCGGCGATGACGGCGTCGACGAAGATCTCGCGTTCCATCGCGCCATCGCGCGGGCCGCGGGCAACGGCAGGTATCTCGATCTCGCGGAGTTTCTCGAACGCTACGTGCGCAGGCAGATCCAGATTACCGGCGGCAAGATTGCGCGCGCCAGCCGCATTGCCCAGACCCAGCGCGAGCATGAAAAAATCTACCAGGCAATCGCGTCCCACGAGCCAGACGCGGCGCGC
>CAMBSS010000018.1 GCA_945870465.1 Bordetella parapertussis
TGACGGCTAACATACATTCCGGCTGGCTCCTCGGGTGATGGATGATTGGTTCGCACCTCCACCTTATCACTCGATTCGAGCCAGCTGTTTTCTTCTTCACTTCAAACCCTTGGCCTTAAGTAAGTGCCATTCAGATCTGACCCCATAAGAAGATCTGACCCCATAAGATTTCATTCCCTGCAAAACCTTTAGTGCCCCGTCCGTTTCACGCCGCCGTGGTCGTTTCGTCCGTGGTCGCCAACTCCATCGCTTCGAGCAGCACTTTTACTTCGTGCGCACCTTCAACGGTGACTTTGCCGTTGAATATGAAGAACGGCACCATCTCGATACCTGCAGTCCGGACTTGTTGCTCCAGCCGCTCGACTGCCTTCACGTCCGTATCGCTCATCAGGTACTCGGCAACCCGCGACCAGTCTAAGCCCATGGTAGACGCGAGGTCCGCCAGCGCTTCGTGATCGTTGAGGCTGACGCCTTGCATGAAGAACGCTTTTAAAAGCGCTTCGACCATTTCGTCCTGCCGCCCAAGCTTTTGCGCGGAGCCGCTGAGCCGATGGGCGTCGAGAGTGTTGGGTTGCACGGTGATCTTGTCGAGTTCGAGCGCGAGACCCAAGCCCTTTGCCAAAGCCGCAACGTGCGCCTGCTTTTCCAGATCGGGGCCGGCCGGTCCATGCTTGAGGTCTTGATGCTCGCGCCGCGACATGCCGCCGGTCGGAATCTCGGGGTTCAACTGGAAGGGCAGCCAGCGCACCACCGGCTTGGGGCCGCCGGGATGCGCCGCTGTCCAGTCTTCAAGCGCGGCTTCGAGGCGACGCTTGCCGATGTAGCACCAGGGGCAGACAAAGTCGAAAACGACATCTACGCGCAGCGGTTCGCTCATGTCCATCTACCGTCCTTTTGCGCTTCGCGCAGTTCAACTCTCGGCGCGTTCAAGCTGGCCGCTCCGACGGAGCATACCGAATTTTCGGCAGGCGGCGTGACCATTGTTCGAACGTCCGCAAGCGTTAAAAGCGTGCTATTCTGCTTCAATAGTATGATCTTCAACGTAGACCTTTTGGAGGCTTGGATGGGAACTACCCGCAAGACCATTACCGTCACCGACCAGCAGGACGAGTGGATCAAGGCGCAGATCGCGGCCGGAGGTTTCACCAATGACAGTGAATACGTCCGCGACTTGATTCGCCGCGACCAGGCGCGTAGCGCGGAAATAGAGGCGGTTCGAGCTGCGTTAATCAACGGCGAAGAGAGCGGGGATCCGCGGCCCTTCGACACGGCACGCTTCAAGCGGGACATGACCGCCAAGCATGCCCAAAAAGCGCGTTGAATACCGGCTAGCCCCGGCAGCGACGCGCGATCTTGAAGGTATATGGCTATACACGCTCAAAGAATGGGGGATCGAGCAGGCTCATCGTTACACCGATGAACTCATCACCGCCATCGATCAAGTCGCAAACAATCCACAGCTCGGCGCGTCCTGTGATTATATCCGTAAAGGGTATCGCCGTAGCCCGGTAGGGCGACACGCGATCTATTTCCGCATCACCGATTACGGGATTGCGGTACTCCGCGTGTTGCACGATCGTATGGACGCGCCACGGCGCCTCTAATGAATTCGTTTCCGAAAGCGGAGTTTTCCCATGCGTCCCTCCTATCTTTTAGATTGCCCGGCCGCGTGGCGCGTCGATGAACTCGTCGCCGACAGCGGCTGGACTTCCGAGCTCGACGACCGCGCGCAGCGCGATCTGCTCGGCGCCGTGCGCGCTGCTTACACGCCGGACAAAAAGCTGTTCGATTACCGCCGCGACGAATTCGACCTTGGCAGCGCATGGCCTGTCCTCGAGCGCGCGCTCACGCAGGTCAAGCAGGGGCGCGGCATCGCGCTGGTGCGCGGGCTGCCGCGCGAAGGCGTGAGCGAGCAGGAGTTCGAGCTCATGACGTGGGCGCTCGGGCTCCATACCGGGGTCGCGCGGCCGCAGGGCAAGGCGACGCACTATATCTCCGGCGTGCGCGACGCCGGCGCGGACTATCGCACCGGCACCGGCCGCGGCTACTCGTCAAACGCCGAGCTCGACTACCACACCGACACCTCCGACATCGTGTTCCTGAGCTGCTACAACCGTTCGGTGTCCGGCGGCATGTCTATCGTCGCGAGCTCGCTCGCCGGCTACCGCGTGATGCAAGAGGAGTTTCCGCAGCTCGCACCATGGCTGCAAGAGCCGCTCGCGTTCAGCCGCCAGGGCGAGCAGGCGCCCGACGAAGGGCCGTTCGTCATGATGCCGGTGTTCGACCTCGCCGACGGCAGGCTGTGCGGGCGCTGGAACTGGAACCGCATGACTTCCGCGCAGGAGATTACGGGCGCGCCCAAGCTCGCGCCTGAACATCGCGCGGCGCTCGAGCGCTTTGACGAAGTGGTGCGGCGCGCGGACCTCGCATACTCGACGTGGCTCGAGCCGGGCGACCTGCAGATCATCAACAGCCATGTCACGCTGCATTCGCGCACGGAGTTCGTCGACCACGAAGAGCCAGCGCGCAAGCGGCTGCTGTATCGCTTGTGGCTCGCACCGCCGGACAGCGCGCGGTTGCCGGAGAGCTGGCGCGCGCTCTACCGCAGCGTCGAGCCGGGCACCGTGCGCGGCGGCATCCGCGGACTCGCCTACGACGAAGAGCGCAGGCGTTGGGAAGAGGGCCAGGCGCGTGCCATGGGGATGAAAATTTCCTGAGCGATGCCTGTTTCCCACCTTCTTGTAATAAGATGGCCCTCGATCTCGCAGTATAAAAACAATAACCGTTTTAGCTGTGCACAAATTCTAAGGAGGTTTTATGCGCAATTACATTTCCGTATTCGCTGCTCTTCTGGGCTTCTTCTGAATGGTTGAGGGACGGCAAAGTGAATAGCGTGACGGCAGGGATGTTGAAGCTCGGCTACTAGCCCGCATTCATCTCGAAAACCCGTTCGCCCTGACGTATAAAAGTGCGAGGGTTTGCGCGCCCGGCTATGTGGCGGCCGCAGCTACAACGTTTTGCTCACCGGCTGCAATTTAAGAGCAGAAGCATTGCGAAATCCAGCGAAACTGAATCCATCACCGCATCCTAAAGAAAAAAATGAGCACCTTCGCCTCCGATAATTCCCGCAGCAAAGCCGCCGTCGTAGTCTTCCTTCTGCTCGTCATCGCTGCCCTTGCCGCTGGAGCCTGGTACCTGCACCCGCGTTTCGAGGCCGATCCGCCGCAGCTGAGCCTGGCGCCCGATGCCGACGCGGTGGGCCTCGCGCCGCTTGATCTCCAGGTGACCGACAAGGGCGCGGGCCTGAAGTCCGTCACGGTCACGCTGTCGCAGGGTGGGGCCGACACTCCCCTGGCGGCGGAGCAGTTCAGCCCGCCGGCCGGCGAGAAGAAGATCACCGTCTCGCTGGCGAAGGTGCCGGGCGTCAAGGAAGGCCCGGCCGTGCTGCGCATCACCGCCCGCGACGCCTCGCTGTGGCACTGGTTCAAGGGCAACGAGACCGTCCTCGAGAAGAGCGTCACGGTCGACATCACGCCGCCCACCCTGGACCTCATAGCCGACGACCGCTACGTCAACTTCGGCGGCGTGGGCGTCATCGTCTACAAGGCCTCGGCCGACAGCGCGACCACCGGCGTGAAGATGGGTGACTACTTCTTCCCCGGTTTCGCGGGGCAGGTGAAGAGCCATCCGGAATACTTCCTCGCCCTCTTCGCGCATCCATACAATGCGCCGCCCGACGCACGGCCGACGCTCGTCGCCACCGACAAGGCCGGCAACACGCGCGAGATGCGGCTCACGTACGAGCTGAAGAACGTCAAGTACAAAAAAAGCACCATCGCCCTCAGCGAAAATTTCCTGCAGAACAAGATCGCATCGCTGATCGAGGACGTCGCCGCGCGGCAGGGCACGCCCAAGGAGCAGTTCATCGCGGTGAACAAGACGTTGCGTAAAGTGAACGAGGACAAGATCACCGCGGTGACGAAGATCGCGACACCGCAGATGCTGTGGCGGGGCGCCTTCGCGCAGCTCAGCAACTCGAAGGTCGAGGCGAACTTCGCGGATTTCCGGACATATACCTATCAGGGCGAGCCGGTCGACAGTGCCTATCACCTCGGTTACGACCTTTCGGTCACCAAGCACTACCCGGTTGAAGCGTCGAATGCCGGCAAGATCGCCTTCGCCGCGCCGCTCGGGATCTATGGCAATGCCGTGATCATCGACCATGGCCTCGGGCTGTTCTCACTCTACGGGCACCTGAGCGCAATCGACGTGAAGGTCGGCGACAGCGTCACCCAGCGCCAGGTGCTCGGCAAGACGGGCGAGACGGGGTTGGCAGCAGGAGACCACCTGCACTTCGGGATTTTCCTGGGCGGGCTCCCCGTGCTGCCGGTCGAGTGGTGGGACCAGAAGTGGATCGACGACAACATCACGCCGAAGCTCGCGGGTGGAAGCGGGCAGGAAATCGCGCAGGCGCAGAAGGTAAAAGCAAAAGCGCGGAACAAAACGCCGGTGAAGCACAAGCGCCGGCGGTAGCCCCGCGGAAAAGCAGCAGGACTGATAGTCCGGATTGGCTGTACTATTCGCGCCCGACCACACCAGAAAAGCCCACTCCGCATGTCCAAAGAAATCAAAGTCGCCACGCAGCGCGCCGTCGTCGTTGCCGTGCAGTTGCCGACGGTCAGCGACGCCGAGCTTGAATCATCGTTGGACGAGTTGCGCGAACTGGCCAAGACGCTGGGCTTCAAGGTAGTGGCCACGGTCACGCAAAAGCGCGGCAGTTTCGATGCGACGGCCTACCTTGGCGCCGGCAAGCGCGAGGAGTTGCGCAACTTTGTGCAGGGCAAGACGGAGGACGATGCCACTGAAGATGCGCCGTCCGCGGCACCCATCGCGCGCCACGGCGCGGCCGCGGCGCGTGAAGCGGCCAAGGCCGAGGCCCGCACCGACACCAGCCGGGCCGATTTCGTGCTGGTAGACCACGAGATCTCGCCGTCGCAGGCGCGCAACCTCGAAAACGAGATCGGCTGCACGGTGATGGACCGCACCATGGTGATACTCGAAATCTTTCACCGCCACGCGCGCTCCAACGCGGCGCGCGCGCAGGTCGAGATCGCACGCCTGCGTTATCTCGCGCCGCGCCTGCGTGAGGCGGCCAAGCTGGCCGGCCCGCAGGGGCGGCAACGCAGCGGTGTCGGCGGCCGCGGCGCCGGCGAAGGGGCCGGCGAGGCAGACCGCCGCAAGATACGCGACCGCATCGCCGAGCTGCAGGAGGAGATCATCGCGCTCGATCTCGAACGCAAGACCCAGCGCGCGCGGCGCCAGGAAGGCAGGGGCCTCGCACGCGTGGCGCTGATCGGTTACACCAACGCGGGCAAGTCCACCCTGATGCGCGCGCTGACGGGCAGCGAAGTGCTGGTCGCCAACAAATTGTTCGCGACTCTAGACACCACCGTGCGCGCGCTGGTGCCCGAGGGCGTGCCGCGCGTGCTGGTGAGCGACACGGTGGGTTTCATCAAGAACCTGCCGCACGATCTCGTCGCTTCGTTCAAGTCTACGCTCGAAGAAGCCGCCGAAGCGTCGTTGCTGCTGCATGTGATCGATGCCAGCGACCCCGGGTTTGAGCGCCAGATCGAGGTGACGGAGAAGGTGCTGGTGGAAATTGACGCAGACAAGGTGCCGCGCCTGCGCGTGTTCAACAAGATCGACCGGGTCGGCGACGCCAAGGCGCAGGTCAAATTCGCCAAGGCGTTGCGCGCGCAATTCCCTAAGTGCATGGTGATGAGCGCCGTCGACAAGGACGACGTTGCCAAGATGCACACGGCGATCCGCGCGTTTTTTCGCAAGGGGCTGGTCAGGGCCGAGTTGTTCATGCCGTGGTCAGCACAGCAGTTGCGCGGCGAGTTGTTCGAAAACTGCGAGGTGCTGGAAGAGCGCGCCGACACCGAGGGCACGCACTTCCGCGTGCGCGGCGAGCGCAAAGACATCGACGGTCTGCGCGAGCGCATCGGACAGGCGCAGGCGATTCGCTAGGTCCGGTCCGGCAGCGCCACCGCCGGCATGGCGGACTGGCTGAGCCTGTCGATTACCGCCGGCGCCTATCTGCTGCAGTGGGGGCCGGTGCTGGTCGCGGTGCTGATCTTCTTTTACGCCAGCCGGCGCCGCGGATGAACCACGGGGCGGTTTTCGTGCCGTCCCGCGTGGTGCGCCAGGTTACTTTTTCTTCGGCGTCCACCCGTACGCTTTGGCGGTGGCGCCATACATCAGCATCGCGCGTTCGCTGTCGCTCAGGCGGTCGGTTTCAAGGAAAGGCTTGACGGCCTGTTCGTAGTTGACGCACGCGAAGGCGCGGGTCCAATCCGTGCCCCACAGGCAGCGCTCGAATCCCCAGGCGTCGAAGATGCGGCGAAGCGGGTCCCAGATGTCCGGGAAGGGATACGGTTTTTGCGACAGCGTGCAGGCACCGCTGATCTTGAGCACCGCGTTCTTGCGCTTGGCGAGATCCAGCACCTTTGGCAGGTCGGCCCAGGGCTGCGCGGCGCGTGCGTCGGGCGTGCCCGGCTGGAAGATGCCGATATGGTCGATGATGAAGCGCGTGTCGGGATGGCGGTCGATCACCGCCGTGCCGACGTCGATATTGCCCCACGCCAGCATGTTGACGGGGAAGTCGTATTTCACCGCCGCGCGCAGGATGCGGTCCAAGCCCGGGTCGTCCGCCGCCCGCTTGCCTTCTTTCGGCAGCATGATGCGGATGCCGACCGCGCCCGGCGTTTTCTTCCATTCGCCGATGACGTCGGCCACCGCGGGATCATCGGGGTTGACCGGCTTCACGAGCGCGAAGCGGCCGGGATGGGCCTTGTACACTTCCACCGCGTAGCTCGCGTCGTACTGATACATCGAAAAGGACGAGATGAAGATCGCGCCATCGACGCCGACTTTGTCCATCGCCGCCACCATCTCGTCGCCCGTGACGTGGTCGGGCCAGTTCGGCACCCTGAACCAGGGACGCTGCGGCGTGTTCGCCTCGTAGACGTGGACTTGGGAATCGATGATCGGCATTTCAGGAAACTCCTCTGAGTTAATTAATTGGTTTGATGGTATTGCAACAGATAGTGATTGGCGTGTCCAGAACGGGGGCATAGCTGTTTATTAATTCTTTCTTGCATCTTTCATTCCCGCGCACGCGGGAATTCAGAGCCGCCGGGGGCAGCTCTGACTACTGCTAAATTCTCCCGGTGGCAGACCGGGGCTGGTCACTTTCCCTTGCACGGCCAAGCGAAAGTAACCAAAGGGAAGGCCGCCCCTGGTGAGCCGCCACTGGCGTGGTGGCCCTGTGTTACTCGACGAGTTCGGGGTCTGTGGAACTCGCTCGAAGAATGAGAAAACACGTTAAGGGTTGCGAGCTCAGACAGGTCCTCGACCACGGCACCGAACTCATCTGTGTTACTCGGCGTCTCACAAGGGGTCCCCAGAAGCACGTGCGTAGCGATGCAGGCAATGCGAGTATTTGCGGGAAGTTGAATTTCAAACGTTCTTTTCACTAATACTCATTACCTCGCATAGAGCATCAACCTTCGACGCTACCCGCACTTGGGACCCCTTGTGAGCCGCCGAGTAACACAGGCGGGCCGGGGAATTCGGCGAGGACTGTCTGAGCGCTCGGTCCACCTAAGTGTTTTCTCACATTGAGCGCGAGTTCCACAGCCGCCCGGCTCGTCGAGTAACACAGGGCGACCACGACTAGTGGCGGCTCACTAGGGGGGTCTTTTTCTTTGGTGCCTTTCTTTTGGACAAGCAAAAGAAAGACACCAGCACCGGGCTGCCCCCGGAGATTTAGGCTATAGACGTTGAGGAATTCGCCTTAGCGAAAGGCAGTAAAATCTGAACCTCGATCTTACGGACGCTGATACTGTATGAAAAAAGCGGGACGGACCACGGCTTCAGTAATGAATATGTCCTGCCTTCGGCACATCCGGCTCGCATTGGGTATTTCCATACTGGCGTTCAGCGCGGCAACCATTGCGCAGGTCATTCCAGTCAGCCCCCCCGCGCAGGAAGGGGCGGTGCCCGCCGAGCCCACCATGACCTTTCTCTGGACCAGCCCGCAGGCGAGGGCAGTGTTGATCTTCATCCCGGGTGGAGAGGGCCGCTTGAAGTTGACGCCTGAGCGCAAGGCCTTGGGTGGATTTTACGGCGGCGCCCTCAAACCGTTGAGCGATCCGGCGCTTACTTCCGCGCTGTTTCACGTGGTGGTGTTCGACAGCCCGGTGGACCTGCCGGTGGGGAGCGTCTATCCGGTATCCCGCAACTCGGCAGATCATCAGATGCGCGTCGACAGCGTGGTGCGCTACTACAAAAACAAATTCAATTTGCCGATCTGGCTGATGGGCCACAGCAACGGGGTGCCCAGTATCGTGGAATATTTCAAGAAGCTGCAAGACACCCAACAGGAAAGCATGATCGAAGGGCTGGTGTACAGCTCGGCCCGCAATGGCGCGTATTTCCGGTCGGGCACACGGGTGCCCATTTTGTTTCTGGCCCACGAACAGGACGGCTGCGCCAGTTCGCTGGTGTCCAATTCAAGGTCGCACTACCGGAACCTGGCGGGGCAGGGCCATACCGAGATCGACTATGTTTTGATTCAAGGCGGCCAGTCCGAAGGAAATCCGTGCAACTCTGGTTTCCATATGTTCAGCGGCGCATACGAGCAGGCCTACCGCGCCATCGATGCTTTTGCGTCGCCGCGTTTGATGCTTCCGGTGGCCACGCCTGCGGCCAAGTAATCGGCGCATCGATGCGGCTCCGCGCGGAGGCTGACGCGCGCCGAAAAAGTTATACTCAGCCTCCCCAACCCAATTTACGGATGTCGACCCGCATGAAGACGTCGAGCATGGAGAGCATTCAACAATGAACACCGAATACGATGTCGTCATCATCGGCGGCGGAATCGCCGGGCTTACCGCGGCGGGGCGAGTGTCGCAGGCGGGATTGCGCGTTGCGGTGCTGGAGCGCGGCACCGATGAACAGTACGCCTGCAACTCGCGTTATTCAGGCGGCATCCTGCATATCGCATTCCACAACATCCGGGAATCCGTACCCGAACTGGTCGAAGTGATCAATAACGCGACGCGCGGCAAAGCAGATCCCGCGCTGGCAAAAGCGTTCGCCGGAAGCGCGGCACGGGTCGTTGACTGGCTGCGTGACGAAGGCGTGGCCTTCATGAACGTCGGCGACATGCCCTATCAGCAATGGGTATTGGCGCCGCGGCGCCCGCTCACGCCGGGGCTCGACTGGAAAGGGCGGGGTGCTGACGTCGCGATGCAGCTCCTTGAGAAAAATATCAAGCAGCGCGGCGGCGAAGTGTTCCGCGGCACGGCGGCGAGCGGCCTCATCGCTGAAAACGGACGCGTCGCCGGGGTGGCAGCGGTACGCGATGGCGCTGCAGTTCTTTTCAAAGCGCGCGCAGTGTTGATCGCGGACGGAGGCTATCAGAGCGATCTGGAATTTCTGCGGGAGAATATTTCTGCTCAGGCCGAAAAGCTCATGCAGCGGGGTGCTGCGAACGGTTTTGGCGATGGCATGCGCATGGCGCGTGCCATTGGTGCTGCAACCAGCGAGCTCACGGATTTCTACGGCCATTTGCTGTCGCGCGATGCGTTCCACAACGACAAAGTATGGCCGTACCCGCAATGCGACGAGCTCGGCGTTGCCGGCATCGTGGTCAACGCCAACGGTGAGCGGTTCGTCGATGAGGGCAAGGGCGGTGTGTTCGTCGCCAACGCGATTGCGCGGCTCGACGATCCGCTGACTGCTTGCGCAGTGTTCGACGAGAAGGTCTGGCAGGGGCCGGGCAAGAATGCGCGCATTCCCGCGAATCCCTTGCTGGTGGAGGCGGGCGGCACCGTGCATTCGGCGCCGACCCTGGCGGCACTCGCAAAACTGATCGGCGTGCCGGCGGACCAGCTCGAGAAGACCGTGAGCGAATACAACAGGGCCTATGCGGCCGATACGCTGGACAAACTCAAACCCACCCGCAGCAACAAGCCCATCCCCGGCAATGCGCCGATCCCGACCATGCCGGTCAGCACGCCGCCGTATTACGCAGTACCGCTATGCGCCGGGATTACGATGACGATGGGCGGCATTGCGATCGATGCTCATGCTCGCGTACTGCGCGAGTCGGGAGAGATCATTCCGGGACTCTACGCTGCGGGTTCATCCACCGGCGGTCTCGAAGGCCGCGGCGGCGCGCACTATCTCGGCGGGTTGATCAAGGCCGCGGTGTTCGGGTTGATTGCGGCTGAGCATATGGCGGGCGCTGCGCAAAAATGAAGGAGGCAACCATGTCCCGATTCGGTGAAATCGTTGTTTTGTCGCTGTTGCTCAGCGCCTGCGCCAACGCGCCCACGCCATCGTCGCAGGTGGCGGCCTCGCGCGGCTCCGGAATCAATTACGACGAATACACCTGCCCGCGCCTGACTGCTGAGCTGGAGTCGCTGATCAGGCGCGAACTCGCATTGGTCGGTGGGCAGGAAAAGCGGATCAGATCAAGCAGCTTTCAGGCGACCGTGCTGGGGGTCGGGCAGGGCGACGGCTCTGAAGCTGCCGAGCTGGCGACCGTGCGCGGCGATCAAAACGCCGTCGGCAAGGTCATGGCAGCAAAGAAATGCGGCCGATGATGTTTTCCACAATACGACCGGCAAATAAAAGTCGCGTTCGATAACAATCGGCTCACTTGCCGCGCGGCCGCCATTTCCCCGATTCGACGAGCGCAAACAAGTCTTCGACCAGCTTGTGCATCGCGTCCGGCTCTTCCAGGTTCACCAGGTGGCCGGTGGCGGGAACGATAGCCAGCCGCACCGCCGGGCTGACTTCTTTCATGAACAGCCCTGACGTGATCGCGCCGGGGTCTTCGTCACCGACGATCACCAAGGCGGGTACCTTCATCGCCTGCAACTTGCGCCCCATATCGAAGAGGGAAACGCGGCGTCCCTGCACGCGGCGGGTGATGTGGGCGCAGCCCTGCGCGGAGTGGAGCATGAAGCGCCGGCAGAAGTCTTCGAACGCGCGCGGATTCTTGCGTTTCAACTGGATGCGGTTCTCCGCTTTGCGCAGGCCTTTCAACACGACGGCGAGCCCGCCTTCTTCATACAGGCGCGCCCGCGCTTCGGTTTGCTTCAGGAAGGCGGACTTGTTGCGCGGATCGCCGCCGCTGCCGATGCCGATCATGGTGAGCGAGAGCGCCATGCGGGGATAACGCAGGCCGAAATCCAGCGTCGTGCGCGAACCCATCGAGCAGCCGATGATGTGCGCTTTCTTAAGCCCTAGGTGACGCATCACGACGGCGACGTCGTCAACAGCGTGCTCGTGCGAATAGCGCGAGGGCGACTTGGGCACTTCCGACGGCGGATAGCCGCGGGCGTTGAAGGCGATGCAGCGATAGTGGCGGCTGAAATGCTGGATCTGCTTTTCCCAGCTCCACAGATCGCCCGAAAACTCGTGGCAGAACACGATAGGCGTGCCAGTACCGGCTTCTTCGTAGTACAGCCGCGCGCCGTCGGACTGAATGTATGGCATGTTCCCTCCCGCCGCCCCATTAAAAAACGACAATCAGCCGCAGATAAACGCAGATACACGCAGATGAAAATTAGATCAATAACGGACAGTTGATAAGGGGCAACAGCCGCTTTGCATCCGCCTGTCAGTCTTTCATTCAACTCATTTATTAATTGCTTTCGCCCTTATCTGCGTTCATCTGCGGCTCCAAGCGGGTGCGCCCTTCAAGCCGGTGTGAACACAGGCATGGCCACGCCGCCTTCGGTCTTCTTGAAAGTGACTTTCACTTTCTGGCCGATTTTCACCGTGTCGAGATCGCAGTCGACGATGTTCGTCAGCATGGTCACGCCTTCGTCGAGTTTGACGTAAGCGATGCAATACACGACGGGGCCGGCGCGGCGACTCACGCTGTAGCTGTAGATCTCGCCGGTGCCTTTCGCCGGGGCCAGTTGCACCTTGTCGCTGAAGCAGAACGGGCACAGCGCGCGCGGGTAGTGGTGGTGCTCGCCGCAACCGCCGCATTTGCCGAGCATGAGTTTGCCGGCCGCCGCAGCGTCGAAGTACTCCTGGTCGCCGGGGTTCATCGCCGTGTCGCGCATCTTTCTTTCCTGATATGCAGTCGCCATTGCCTTACTCCCTTTCCATGATCACTGTGGAGCTGCCGTGCCGGTGCCCGAGCGAGCCGCCGGTGCCGTGCGCAAGCGCCAGGTCGCAATTCTTTACCTGCACCTTGGGATGCGCTTCGCCGCGCAACTGGCGGACGGCCTCGATGACCTTGGTCATGCCGCCGCGGTTCGCCGGGTGGTTGTTGCAGAGACCGCCGCCGTCGGTGTTGAACGGCAGCTTGCCGGTGCCGGAGATGAGATTGCCATCAGAGACGAATTTTCCGCCTTCGCCTTTTTTGCAGAAACCGAGATCTTCCAGCTGCATGATGACGGTGATCGTAAAGCTGTCGTAGATCGACGCGTATTTCATGTCGGATGGCTTCACGCCGGCTTCTTCAAATGCGCGCTTGCCCGACCAGCGCGCGCCGGAGTAGCTGAGATCTATCTTGCCGCCCATCTGGTGCTTCAGTGCTTCGCCGACGCCGATAATTTTCACCTTCGGCCGTTTGAGTTGCTGCGCGATCTCCGGCCGCGCCACGATCAGCGCACCGCCGCCATCGCTAACGACGCAGCAGTCCAGCCGATGCAGCGGATCCGAGATCATCGGCGAATTCAGCACTTCTTCGACGGTGACCACGTTTTTCAGCATGGCATTCGGGTTGTGTTGCGCGTGATGCGAAGCGGCGACCTTGACCCATGCGAGTTGCTCGCTGGTCGTGCCGTATTCGTACATGTGGCGCATCGCCACCATCGCATACAGGTTGACGGTGACCGGGCCGTACGGGATTTCATACGGCGCGTCGGGCAGGTAAGCACCGCGTTCCCGCACCTGGGTGCCCGAGCTGCCTTCGGAGTTCGGCCGTCCTGCCAGGGTGATGAGTGCGACGTTGCATTTCCCGGCTGCAATCGCTGCCGCCGCGTGGCCGACGTGCACGAGGTAAGACGAGCCGCCGCAATCCGTCGTGTCGAAATGGCGCAGCTTCAGGTTCATGTAATTGGCCATGCTGAACGCATTCGCCCCGGGGGCGTCGCCGGCGCAGAAATAGCCGTCGATGTCGTCCTTGGTGAGTCCGGCGTCTTCGATCGCGCCTTTCGCCACCTCGGCGTGCAATTGCGCGACCGATTTATCCGGTGCCTTGCGCAAAGGATGCTCGTACGCGCCGACGATATAGGCCTTCCCTTTCATGCTCATGGTTCTCCCCCTCTTGGAATTATGCGGTCAGGTTCGGGAAGGTAGCACAGGTTAGTTTGCGCGTGCCGCCTTCATTGCTTTTGTTGCGGTGTCTTCCAGCCACCCCAAGTCGAGGTGCTGGTGCGCTTCGCAGATGAACCACGGTTCGCGTGAATCGGGTTCGAGCATCACGCCCATGTCAATGAGTTTCCACGCGAACTTGCGGTAAAGCTCGCTGTTGGTGACGCGCCAGTCGCGATAGTTGGCGGGGACTGTCGGCGTGAAGTGGATACCGAACATGGCGGGCGGGCCGGCGAAAGCGTGTTCGATTCCAGCCGCCGTGAACACGCGGCCGAGCAGGTCGCGAATTTCTCCTCCCACCCGATCAACCGTTTGCAGGGCATCGGTCTCGGCGAGGATTTTCAAAGTGGCATGCGCGGCGCTCAGTGCGACGAGGTTCGCGGTGTAAGTCCCGCCGTGGACGACGCCGCCTTGGTGCGAGCCGACGACGTCCATCACGTCCGATCGTCCGCCGAACGCCGCCACCGGGTAGCCGTTGCCCATTGCCTTCGCGTAGGTCGTCAGGTCGGCGTGGATGCCGTAGAGTTGCTGCGCGCCGCCCTTGGCGACACGGAAGCCTGATTTCACTTCGTCGATCAGCAACATCGTGCCGTTTTGTGTGCACAGATCGCGCAGCTTTTGAAGCCAGGGCTGGCTCGCGCTGATGCTGCCGCAGTTGCCGATGATGGGTTCTATGGCCACGCATGCAAGCGTGTCGCCACGCGAGGCAAACAGGTTCTCCAGCGATTCGAAATTGTTGAGTTGAATGAAGTCCACCAACTCGCGTGCGCGTTGCGGAATGCCGCCACCGAAAGGGATGACGTCAGGCGCGGTGCTGCCTTTTGGATTCCAGTTCTCGACATCCGCTTTCCACATCATTTCGTCGTAAAGGCCGTGGAAGCAGCCTTCGACGATGGCAATGCGGTCGCGCTTGGTGAAGCCGCGCGCGGTGCGCACTGCGCCCATCACGGCTTCGGTGCCCGAATTGGCGAACCGCATCTTGCCGATATTGGGGCATAGCGCTTTTATCTGTTTGACGACGGTCGTATCGAGCGCGGTGGCAAACCCCGACAGCGTGCCGCGCTGCATGATCTGCTCGACCACGGCGCGGTCCACGCGCTCGTCGCGGTAGCCCAAGATGATGGGTCCGTAGCCCAAACGAAAATCGACGAAGGTCCTGCCGTCGCAGTCGGTGAAGCGGCAACCCTTGGCACTTTCGACAAAGACGGTTTTGTCATCGCCCCAGTAGCGGTAGTTCTCCGCCACGCCCTGCGGCATGTGTTCGCGCGCCTCCATCATCAGCGCCGGTTGTTTTCGCGTGGCCGGAATGCGTTCTTCCGGCACGTCGATAGGAGTGACGGGAACGCCTTTGGGCGGGCGCAGGAAAAGTCCGACGCGTTCTTCGAGCAGCCGCACGACGTGCAGCTCGCCGGCGTCTTTGCCGTAGCGGGCCATCGCTTCCTGGAACAACGACTTCGCCACACCGCCCATCGTCAGGGAGTATCCCTGCTTGGCGGCAATCTCGTTGACGAGGCCGAGGTCTTTGCAGCACAGTGCGAGCGAAAAACTCGGATCGTAATGACCGGCGAATATGGAGGGCACGTCGTGCTCGGCGACCCAGCTGTTGCCGGCGCTCGATTTGATGGCTTCCCACACGGTCTCAAGCGGAATGCCGGCTTTCGCACCCAGCATCAGACCTTCGCCGATGGCGGCGGCGCCGACGAACCACAGCAGGTTGGTCAGCAGCTTGATGGTGGCGCCGTTGCCGGGCGCGCCGACATGGAAGATTTTTTCGCCGAGGACTTCGAAGATGGGTTTGTGCTTGTCGAAGCAGGTTTTCGAGCCGCCCACGAAGATCGACAATCTGCCGAGTGCGGCGAAATCGACGGCATTGGTCACCGGCGCTTCGAGAAAGTCCACATTGCGCGTGCCGGCGAACTTCGTCAGCTCGATCACGAGGTCCACCGCACTGGTCGAGGTGTCGATCACCGTGGTGCCGGGACACACCGCAGACAAAATTCCCGTTTTACCGAGCATGGCCGCGCGTACCTGGTCGGGGCCTGGCAGCGAAGCGATCACCACGTCGGCGGCGGCCGCGCCTTCAGCGAGACTGGACGCCCAGGTGGCGCCGTGAGCGATGAGGTTGTCTGCCTTGCCGCGGACAAGATCGAATACGGAGACGGGGTAGCCCGCCTTGATGAGGTTGGCAGCCATGGGATTGCCCATGTTGCCGATGCCGACGAAACAGACGCGGGGTTTGGTGCTCAATGTGGTTTGCACTTGCGGGAATCTCTGATGTAAGAAGCGAACTAAAAAATGCAAAAGCAGAAATCAGCCGCAAATGAACGCAGATATACGCAGATAAAACCTGAGAACTGCTGCGGTCTAGCTGATGTTAAGCATTTTTAACTTATCTGCGTTTATCTGCGGCTCCATGCTCTGGATTGCCGCCTGCGCGGGAATGACGGAACCATAACGTGCCTCGTCTATATTTTCTTGAATCCCAGAAACTGCTTCTTGCCGTTGCCGATGTGCACGCCGGGTTCGTGCTCAAAGCCATAAGCCGACATCATCTTGCGCGATTCCGCCCAATCGTAGGTGCGGTAATGAATGGTCTGCGCCATCACCGTCTCGGACGCATCGGCCAGATAGTAATGCTTGGTGAAGCCATGGCCGTTGGGCAGGACTTTTTGCGAATACGTCATGCCGTTGGAGATTTTGCTTTCGTAATCAAAGTGCGGCCCCTGCACGCCGAGCAGAAACTTGCCGCCCTTGCAAATGTGTTTCGACAGGCGCTCCATGCCGCGATGGTTGTCTTCGTCCTCGGCGAGGTGGCTCACCATGAAAGGTTCTTTGTCGCCGTCAATGACGAAATACCAGACGCCGCCATACGAGAACGCCAGCTCGTATTGCTGCTGCATGTCGAAATCGATGATGTTTTGCTTCGACAGCGACACATTGGAGAAAGGCTGCAGGCGTTTGCGCGCGATCGCGAGCATGGCTTCGGTGAGGTCGACGCCGGTGATGGAAGGCGAGTACTGCCGCTTCGCCATTTCTTCGAGGATCAGGCCGGTGCCGCAGCCGATTTCAAGAACACTTTTAAATGGCCCCTGGGAGAGCAGGCCGTCGACTATCGCTGTGTAATCGTAATAGCCCGAAGTCATGATGGCGTCGTAATACGCCGACATGTTTGTGTAGTCGCCCATGCTTCCCCCTGTGCAGCCAATTTAGTTACCTGTGCGCACATGTTCAATGCGAACGGAATCGAGGTTAGATTGTTGATGCGGGCAGGTCAAGGTGCATCAGGGGTTAGTCGTGCGATCGACACAGGAATTGTCGAACTCTTTTGCGCCCCGTGTCCCGGCCAGGGTTCCGGCAGGGCCGTCTACATAGCCGCCGACCGAGCACTTGATCCCGGCGCCGCCGTTATTTTGCCCCGTATCCGTCCGATTCGGTCCGTCTTTGCGCGGCTCGCTGCTGAAATTGACGCCGCTGTTGTAGCTGACGGTGATGGCGTCGCCGCCATTAGCGGCCGATGCGAAATTCAATCGGCCGGGGCGCGCTTGGGCGAGTTTGATCAGCTCGCGCACATTGGTCACCGGCAGGGAAGGGTGGCACACCAAGAGCGTCGCGTATTCGCCTATCATCGCGATGGGCGTTAAATCGCGCTGAAAATTGAATTGCTTGTGCGTGAGCGTGACGACGATCAGCCCCGAACCTGCCACGACCAGCGTATAGCCGTCGGGCGCGGATCGCGCGACATACTCGCCGCCCGCCAGACCGCCGCCGCCGGCGCGGTTTTCAACCACCACGGATTGTCCCAGGCTTTCCGTCATGTATTTGCCGACGTAGCGCGCCAGCGTGTCGTTGCCGCCGCCCGGCGCCAGCGGAACCACCAGCCGTATGGGTTTCGCCGGATAGTTTTGCGCGTGCGCAACGGAGCAAGCGCCGAGCGCGCAAAATACGGCGAGCAAAAACCCGGGGGCTGCCTTCATGAATCGCTCGCTCTAACGCGCAGCGGTTACGCGAGCGAAAACTTCTGGAACGTGTGGCAATCCTCGGCCACGCGGCCGCGGTTTACCGCGAAAGTCCAGGTGACTTCGCTCACGTAAAGAGCGTTCTTCGAATCGAGCGCAAGCCCGTGGGGTGCGGCGAAACTGCCGGGTGCTTCGGCCTGCGGCGTGCCCCAGCGCGCGAGCATTTTGCCGTTTTTGTCGTAGATGCTCATGCGTGCGTGGCGGGTTTTGTCTTTGGTGATCTTGCCCAGCGGGCCGAACGAAGTGTCGCCTTCGTACCACGCGAGTTCCGTCACGTAGGCGCGGCCCAGCGAATCGAAACAGAGGTGCGTGGGGCGCTGGGTGTCGGTCCACTCGCGCAGGTATTCGCCGTCCGGCGTGAAGATCTGTATGCGGTCGGCCTCGCGGTCGCATACGTAAACCAGGCCTTCGGCGTCGATCGCGATGCCGTGCGGCAGATGGAACTGGCCGGGGCCTTTGCCGGGCTCGCCCCACGAGCGCTTCAACTCGCCCTTCGGCGAAAATATGTGCACGCGCGCATTGCCGTAGCCGTCGCTGATATAGATGTCGCCGTTGAGGCCGATCGCGACATTGGTGGGGCGGTTAAACGGGCCGGCGGGGCGTTTGATGCTGGCGACGGTCTTGCCGTCGTAACCCGTGTCCGACGGCGTATTGAGGACGCCCATCGTCATCAGCAATTTTCCTTCGGGCGTGAACTGGCGCACGGTGTGATTGCCGTCGTCGGTGGCGAAGATGGTGCCGTTAGGTGCGATGTAGATGCCGTGCGTGCGGTGCGAGAACATGCCTTCGCCCCACGAACGTTTGAAATTGCCCTGGTTATCGTAAATGATGACAGGATGGTCGCCGCGGCAGATGAGAAACACGCGGTCCTCCTGGTCGACGGCCACGCCCGCCACGTCGCGATGCGCCCAGCCCTTGGGAAGCTGCTCCCAACCTTCGACGACGGAATATTTTATTGTGTCGGACTGTGCCATGCCGGCCTCCCTGGGTGATGAGTGATGGGCGATGCGCCAAGGGTGAAGTTACTCATTCCCCATTGCCCATACCCCATTGCGGGATCACTTTTTTTTGATCTTATCTGCGTTCATCTGCGGCCCAAACTGTTTTTATGACCGCTTCTGGTATAGATTACGGCCTAGAGGTTAAAACAGCCGGGCGTCTTTAACAATCGTCCGCCGAAGGAGGAGTAATGTTTGATTATTTTCGCTTGATTGTGCGCGCGCTGGCTCTGCTGACGTTTGCTGCGCCCGCATTGGCGGCGCAAACCGCAGGCGACTATCCAAACCGTTCGATACGTCTGGTCGTGCCGTTCGTTGCGGGCGGTAGCACCGACATCGTCGCGCGCTTGGTCGCGCAGAAGTTGACCGAGGCGTGGGACAAGCAGGTCGTGGTTGACAACCGTTCCGGCGCCAACGGCGCGATCGGCATGGAGATCGTCGCGCGTGCCACACCGGACGGCCATACGCTGGTGCTCGGCTATATCGCCAATCTCGGCACCGGGCCTGCATTGAATCCAAAATTGCCGTACGACGCGATCAAGGATTTCGCGCCCATCTCCCATATCGTCTCGGCGCCCAGTATCGCCGTCATCCATCCGGGCATCGCCGCGAAGAACCTGCAGGAATTGCTGGCACTCGCGCGCGTGAAGCCCGGCGCCATCGCTTTCGGCACTTCGGCGATCGGCAGCATCGGCCACCTGACGGGCGAACTGCTCAACCGCTTGGCCAAAGTCCAGATGACGCATGTGCCGTACAAGGGCGGCGGGCAGGCGGTGATCGACGTCGTCGCCGGCCAGATCCCGATGGTGATCATCGGCATGACGGCGGCGAGCCCGCACGTGCGGTCCGGACGGCTGCGCGCGATTGCGACGACGGGTGCGACGCGCTCGTTCGCGTTTCCCGAGGTGCCGACGATAGCGGAGCAGGGCTTTCCCGGCTTCTCGGCGGACGCGTGGTACGGCCTGCTCACGACAGCCGGCACGCCGCGGCCCATCGTCGACAAGCTCAACGCCGAAGTCGTCCGCATCATGAAGACGCCCGAAGCGAAGGAGCGCATGGCCAACGTCGGTTTCGAAATCGTCGGCAGTAGCCCTGCCGAATTCGCCAAGCTGATCCGCGAAGAAATTCCACGCTGGACCAAGATCGTGCGCGAGGGAAATATCCGCGCGGAGTAAGCCGCGGCAGGTCGGGAATTCCGGTTAATCAACCTTACTTTTTCTTGCGACCGCGCCGCGCGATAAAGTCGAGCGTCGCTTTCGCGCACTCGTCGGGAGCGACCGCCGCTGTGTGATAACCGTCGACCTTGATGGCGACGAGCTCGGAGTCGGGAATCTTTTTCTGGTAGGCCCTGAATTCCGCAATGCGACGGCGCTTGGTGTCATTGGCGATGACGAGCGTGGGGCAGCGCACGTTTTTCAGTTCCGGATTGAGATCGACGCCGCCAACCCAGTTCACATAGGCGTGTCCGGTAGACACCGCGGTCTTGCCCATCAGGTCTACCCACCAGTCGACGCCGCGCGGCGGCATCTTGCTGCCGAGGCGCCCGCCCATGGTCCAGCGCGACCAGCTGCGCATGCCAAAACGGTCCATGTGGTCGAGCCAGCCGGGAACGGTGGGGCCTTTGACCGGCGAGCACACCAGCGTGACGGTCTTGACGAGGTGGGGATGTAGCATCGCGAGCTTCAGCACCGGCATGCCGCCGCTCTTGCCGCCGACGATGTGCACCGGCGCATGCGGCGACAACGCGGCGATCACGCGCGCCATGTCGTCAGCGAAGAGCTCGGACGTGAATTCGAAATCAGCGGGCACAGCACCCGTCTTGCCGAAGCCGCGCTGGTCGTAGCGGATGACGCGGTACTTGCGCGAGAAATGCGGCACCCATGCGCGCCACGCTTCGGTGCTCTCGGTGAAGCCGTGCACGAACAGCACCGTCTCGGATTCTGCCCACGCATCGGTGTGGTCGTCGATTTTGTAATAGATTTTGAAGTCGGGGTCGAGATCGAGAAATGGCACGGAATTTCCTCAGATTGGGCAGGCGCGAACGCGCGCTGCGGTTTCGTGCGATTCTACCTTGTGCGCGATGGAGCGCTCAACTTGGTGCGCGAAGAACTGCAAGATTGAACCGCAAAGGACGCGAAGGACGCGAAGGACGCGAAGGACGCAAAGGAGCCCCGAATTCAAGATATGGATCTGAGAGGCGAGCGCATCAATCCGTATCTCAAAAATTGTGGCGAATGGCGTTTCGAACTATCCCGAAGTTCTCCTTCGCGTCCCTCGCGGTTCAAGATCTTCGCACTACCGGGTAAGCGGCGTGTCAGCATTTCGCTGTGATAGACTTTGTGCCCACGCTGCGCGCTGATCGGACCAAAGGGCATGACTGCAGAGCAAATCGCGTATTGGGAAGGACTGATGGCGAAAGTGGCGGCGCAGGAAAAATGGCAGCGCGACCTCGACCAGAATGCGCTGACGCCCGCTTATATGAATGCCGAAGCGACCCGCAAGCTAATGACGCAGCAAGCGGATACATTGGGCGCGATCCTGGCCGACCTCGGGCTGGCGAAGTAAGTCTCTGCCAGGACTCAATTCAAAGCATAAAGCGACAAGCAGCCGCAGATGAACGCTGATAAACGCGGATGAGAATCAAAGTACGAAAGCAATAATACGCCTAGGATTTCCGGAGCTCTTGATAGTTGTATCTTTTAATTTGACCTTATCTGTGTTCATCCGCGTTTATCTGTGGTTCCAAACTTTTTTTAAGGCAGCTTCGAATAATTTTGAGGGAGAAATAATATGGCTGGCACGGCATTGATCAAGAATGCAGTAAAAGAACTTTTCAAGGCGGACAAGGTTGCGCTGGGCATGATCGCGCGGATCGCGCGTTCCGGAGACATCGCGCGCATTGCGAAGACGACCGGGCACGATTTCGTTTTTGTCGACGGCCAGCATGCGCTGTACTCGGTCGAGACTACCGGGCACATAGCGCAGGCAGCGCTGGGCTGCGGCGTGGTGCCGATGGCGCGCGTGCGCAGTTGCGACGATCCGGATACGCAGGTGCTGCTGGACAACGGCATCATGGGCATCGTGTTCCCCGACATCAACACCGCCGACGAGGCGAAGCGCGCGGTGAGTCGCGCCAAGTTCCCGCCTATCGGCAAGCGCTCGGTCTCGGGCAGTTACACGATGTTCGATTTTCGCACCGTATCGACGAGCGATGCTGTCACTGCGCTCAACGAGGCTACGCTGGTGGTGTGCATGGTGGAAACCGCCGAAGGGCTGGAGAACGTCGATGCCATCGCGGCGGTGGAAGGTGTCGATGTCGTCCACGTCGGCTCCAACGACTTGATGACCTCGCTCGGCAAGCCGGGACAGTACGGCACGCCGACGCATATCGCGGCGCTCGACAAAGTGTTTGCCGCGGCCAAGAAGCACGGCAAAATCGCCGGCATCGGCGGCGACCGTAACCTGGAGCGCCAGATGGAATTCATCCGCAAGGGCGCGCGTTTTCTCACCACCAACAGCGATATTGCTTTCATGACGGCCGAAGCCTCTCGCGTGACTGGCGAATTGCGCAAGGCGCTCGGCAAGGCATGAGCGTAATACGCGTCGTCGTCGTAGCGGGCGTGCTGGCACTCTCGGCGCTGCACGCTTACGCCGCCGACAAATTTCCATCACGGCCGATTCGCATGATAGTACCGACGGGCGCGGGCGGCGTGACCGACGTGCTCGGGCGCGTCGTCGCGCATCGGCTGGGTGAAAGCCTCGGCCAGCAGGTCGTCATCGACAACCGGCCGGGTGCCAGCGGCATCGTCGGTTCGCAGATCGTCGCCGGCGCGCCGCCTGACGGCTACACGCTGCTGATGGTGTTCCCGACGCACGTGGTGAATCCGTTTTTGTTTTCGTCCATGCCCTACGACACGGTCAAAGCGTTTGCGCCGATTACCATTGTGAGCACGGTGTCGCTGCTGCTCACCGTTAACCCGGAACTCCCGGTTAAATCGACGCAGGAATTAATTGCGTATGCGAAAGCCAATCCGGGTAAATTGAATTACGGCACCGTCGGCAGCGGCAGTCTCGGCCATCTTGGCGCTGAGCTCTTCCGCTCGATGTCTGGCACGCGCATGACGCAGGTGCCATACAAAGGCAGCCCGCAGATACTGGCCGCGCTGATCGGCGGCGAAATTAATATGTATATGATCGCATCGATCAGCGGCGCGATGCCGCAGATCAAATCCGGCCGTATGCGCGCGCTGGGTGTAAGCACGAAACAGCCGCTGCCCGTGCTGCCCAATGTGCCGCCGATTGCGGATGCGCTGCCGGGTTACGAGGCGCGCGGCTGGAACGGCATACTGGCGCCGGCCGGCACGCCGAAGGCCATCATCGAACGGCTGCACGCGGAAATCGCCAGGATCGTGCGCTCGCCGGAATTCGCGCAGAACCTCATCAATGAAGGTGCTACCGCGGTGGGCAATACGCCAGCGGAATTCGACGCCGTGATCCGCGCCGACATGAAAAAGTGGGCCGTGGTCATCAAGGACGCCGGGATAAAGGGCGAGTAGTCACAACGTAGGGTGGGCAACAAAGTTGCCCACCCTACGTTATTGATTATTTCGTCGTTCCGGCGCAGGCGGGAACCCAGGCGACTCAAAATCGCCTGTACACCCGCCGCATCAGATCGTTCAGCGCGGGCGCTGCGCCTTTATACGGGATGTGCGTCAGTTCGCCACCGGCAGCGCCGGGTTGATGATCAGCACCAGCGGCAGATCGGCGAGGTGCATGACGTGGATGAAATCTTTCACCGGTTCGTAGGCGGATTTCGCGTTGCGCGCAGGCGCAATCGCGATCTGCGAGCCGCCCGGCGTGAACGGCACCAGCAGCCGGATTGACTTGGTGGGATAGGTCGTGGCATTGCGCGTGCTCTGCGCATGGGCGCCGGCGGCCACAACGAAAAAGGCCGCTGCGCACGCAGCGGCTCATGTGATATGCAATATGAGCTGCGAAAAGCTTTTGTGTTCAGTCGCTGTTTTTCGCGTCCATAGTGCCGAACTTACACCGGTTCGAACTTGAACCGTTTCACCTTTTCCATGTTGGTGCCTTCGATGCGCAAGAGGCGCGTGGGGCCGGTGCGGCTCGGCGAATGCAGGTCGCCTTCGTTGTAAACGTGCGCGATGCCCGGCGTGAGTTTGTACTTCGACTTGTGCTTGACCTTGCCCGGTTTGTCGGCGCTTGCCGGGCTGACAAGTTCCCAGTCGGACATTGCGGTTTCGCCCGCGATCTGGCCGTAGATCGCCCAGGAGTGCGCGTGATCGTGCGGCGAGCTTTCCTTCGGCCCTTTGTATTGATGAGCCAGCACGCAGAAGCCGAGTTCCGGATCTTCGTAGATGATCTTGCGCTCGGGCGTGTTGTCGTCGAAGTTGGCTTTGATGAACGCGTCGTCCGTGAGGACTTCTTTCACCAGAGCGCAGACTTTCTGGCGGCCGGCGGGACCGGGTTCGGCTTTGAGCGCGGCGCGGCAGGCGATGCCGAATTGTTCGACTGTTTGGGGCATGGTGTTCCTCCTTCAGATTACAGGGGTTGGTGCGCATGGGCATCGGCGATGATGCTCTGCAAGTGAAACTATAGCCCAAATTCCGGATGTTGTTGCAACGGTTGGGGCGCGGCGTTTCTAGCCATCGCGTTTCAGCACCTCTGCAATAGCGGCTGCCGGCACCTTGATGCTGACGCCCGCGCGTTCTTCCTGCAGCAGCATGGGCACGCGCGAGTCGCGCCCCTCCCAGCCGCGGTTCAGCGCTTCGCTCATTTCGGCGCGCGTGAGTTCCGCGATGCGCATAGGCACGCCGATTTCGCGCCCGAGTTCGGTTGCCAGCATGACGTCCTTATAGGCGAGCTTCAGCGCGAAATCCGGCGGCTCGAAACTGCCCTGCAGGAACTGCTTGCCGAGGCGGTCGAAAGTGCGTTGGCGGCCGAGCGAGCATTGCCGTACCGCCGACCACAACGCGAGCGGTTCGACGCCGCCCTTGACGCCCATCGTGAACACTTCGGCAAGCGCGGTCTGGATCGCGTAGCCGGCCATGTTGTGCACGAGCTTCGCGATCGTGCCGGCGCCGATCGCGCCGATGTAAATGACCTGGTCGCCGATGGCGTCAAGCGCGGGCTTGAATTTGTCGAACACAGCCTTGTCGCCGCCGATGAGGAGAGCCAGCTTGCCGGTTTTGGCGCCGGCAGGGCCGCCGCTGACCGGCGCGTCGAGCATCGCGAGCCCTTTGGCGGCGAAGCGCGCGTGCAGCTTGCGTACCACCGTGGGTGAATTGGTCGACAGGTCGAACCATGCGCTGCCCGGTTTCATGTGCTCGAGCAGGATTTCGGCGACGGCCTCGACTTCGCGCGGCCCAGGCAGAGACGTAAATATGACTTCGGAATGCTCGGCGATCTCGCGCGGCCCGTTCGCCCAAGTAGCACCCGCTTTCAGATGTGGCGCCGCCGCATCGCGCCGCAGGTCGTGGACGGCCACTTCGTGTTCCTTCGCCTGCAGGTTGAGCGCCATTGAAGCCCCCATCGTTCCCAAGCCTATGAATCCCGCGCGCATGATGATTGACCTTTCGAATTTGAAATAAAAGATTAGCGGATTGCCGGTGCCGCCGCGTCTGCAGGCGCGTCGCGGCGCGAGGCTGCAATATTACACGGCAAATCGGCTATGATGGCGGCAGGAGGAACAACCATGACGACAAGACTCGCCGCAGCCGTATGCGGAGCGCTGCTTTTGCACGGCCTCGCTGCGGCCGCCGAAGTACAGGAACTCAAAATACCGAAAGGCGCCGGCGGCATTGGTTTTCTCCCGCTGCTGGTGATGGAGCAGCAGAAAATCATCGAGAAGCACGCGGCGCTGCTCGGTCACAAGACGCTCAAGGTGACGTACGCCAACCTCGGCGGCCCTGCCGTCGTCAACGATGCGCTGCTATCGGGCGCCGCGCACATGGCGCCGGCCGGGCCTCCCGCGTTCCTGTTTTTGTGGGACCGCTCGCGCGACAACGCGCAGATCACCGGTATTGCCGCGATGAGTTCGCTGCCGATGTATTTGAACACCACCAATCCGAACATCAAGGCGCTGCGCGACATCACCGAAAAAGACAAAATGGCGGTCACCGCCGTCAAGGTCTCGATCCCGTCGATCATCATGCAGATGGCCGCGCGCAAGGAGTTCGGCGACAAGGAAATCTTCCGCTACGACAAATTTACCGTCGGCTTGCCGCATCCCGACGGCGTGGCGGCGATATTGTCGGGCATCAGCGAGATCAACCTGCATTTCACTTCGCCGCCGTTCGTAGCGCGCGAGCTGAAAGATCCGCGCGTGCGTACCATATTGTCGACCGACGAGGTGATGGGCGGGGCGACCACCTTTACCATGCTCTATACAACCAAAAAATTCCGCGATGAGAACCCGGTTACGTACAAGGCGATCGTGCGCGCCGTCAAGGAGGCCATCGATTACATCAACAAGGACAGGCGCGGTGCGGCGCAGGCCTACTTCGATTCGATCGGCGGCAAAGGTGAAACCATAGAAGAGATCATGGCGACGCTGGGCGACCCCAAGAACGTGATCACCATGGTGCCGCAAAATACGTTCAAGTACGCGCAGTTCATGCACGAAATAGGGTCGCTGAAGAACAAGGCGGCGTCGTGGAAAGACCTGTTCTTCCCCGAGATCCACGATTTGCCGGGCAATTAAAAGTCGACAGGGCGTCATCCACGGCAAGGCCGTGAATTCCGAACGCGGTGCTGCCGCGCACTTTCGATTTCGGCTTTCCGATTGCCGGCGCGTTCAAGGACATCGGGCTCGCGATCGACGAATGTCAGGCAATGGGTTTGCCCATGCAGGTCGGCTGCGCTGCGCGCCAGCTCTGGCAATTTGCCTACGCGCAGGGCGGCGCGAAGCGGGACATGACTACGCTCATCACCTATCTCGAAGCGTGGGCAGGGGTGGAAGTCAAAGGCAAAGCGGCGAGGGCAAAGCGTTCGAAATGATGCGGTAACCACAGCGAGGAGAAAGACCATGCGGCTCGTGATAAAAATGTTGGTCATAGCGCTTGCATTGATCGCGGCGCCACTGCGCGCGGCGGACGACTACCCGACGCGGCCGGTACGCTGGATAGTGCCTGCGCCGCCAGGCGGCGGGACCGATGCGGTCGGGCGCATCGTCGGCGCCAAACTCTCCGAGGTGTGGAAACAGCAGGTCGTCATCGACAACCGGGGCGGTGCGCAGGGTGGACTCGGCACCGCGCTGGGCGCCAAGGCGGCGCCCGACGGTTACACCATCACGTTTGCGTACACCGGGCCGGTCGCGGTGAATCCGCATCTCTACAACAATCCAGGCTACGACTCGCTGCGCGATTTCGCCGCCATCTCGCGGCTGACCCAGCAGCCGATGATCATGACCGCGCATCCTTCGATGCCGTTTACGAATTTCAGGGAACTCGCAGCCTATGCGAAGCAGAATCCCGGCAAACTGACTTTTGCGTCGAGCGCAGCGGGCCAGCAGCTCGCGGGCGAACTCTTCAAGCTCACCGCTGGCGTCGACATGGTGCATATTCCGTACAAAGGCGCGGGGCCCGCGGTGCTCGATCTGCTCGGTGGCAATGTGAACACGATGGTGTCAAACCCGACTTCGGTGGTGCCGTACATCAAGTCCGGTAAATTGCGCGCACTGGGCATCATGGGCGCCAAGCGCATAGATGCGCTGCCCGACGTGCCGGCTGCGGCCGAAGCAGGCTTCCCGGATCTTGCCACGGTCAACGAGTGGTACGGCGTGCTGGCCCCGGCGGCAACGCCGCGCCCGGTGGTGAATGCGCTCAACGCCGGCATACTGCGCGCGCTGCAGTCGCCCGACGTGTTGCAGCGCCTGCAGGCGCTCGGCATGAATGCCGCGCCCAGCACGCCCGCGGAATTCGACAAGCAGATCCGCGAGGACTACGCGCTGTGGGGAAAAGTCGTGAAACTTTCCGGAGCCAAGGCGGACTAACCAAAGTTAGTCGCATAAATTGCATCCCGGCGCCGCTCATCCGGCGCCGTTTTTTTGCGCCCTTGGCGGGGGTTTTTGCATCCGCTGGCGCCGTTGCTGCGTAGAATCCAATGTCTGCACTTTTCGGATAAAAAATCTTGATGCATAGAATAAGCGTTTTTGTCGTTGTTATTGCGTGCGCTGCGGGGCTGGCCGGGTGTTCGGTGCTCGGCATTGTCGATGCGCTGACGCCCACGGATACCTATTTGGCAACCGAAAATCTCGTTTACGGCTCGGAGCCGCGCGAGATGCTGGATGTTTATCAGCCTCGCCCGTCGGAAGCAGTACCTCCCCCGCGCGACGGCTACCCGGTCGTGGTGTTTTTCTATGGTGGCACCTGGCGCGGCGGCGAGCGCAGGGAATACCGGTTCATCGGTGAAGCGCTGGCGGCGCGCGGCATTGTCGCCATCGTCGCCGACTACCGGTTGTATCCGCAAGTGCGTTACCCGGATTTCCTGACTGACGGCGCGCGTGCAGTAGCGTGGGCGCAGCGCGAGGCGGCGCGTTACGGTGGCGACATCAAGCGCCTGCATGTAATGGGATACAGCTCTGGCGCCTACAACGCAGCTATGCTGGCGCTGGATCCGCGCTGGCTGAAAGCGGAGGGCCTCGCGCCGTCTGCGCTGGCAGGCTGGATCGGACTGGCCGGGCCATATGATTTCCTGCCGATGACGAACGTCGGGGCGCAGCCGGTATTCAATCATCCCGATTATCCGGCGGGCTCGCAGCCCATAGACTATGTCACGCGTGCCGCGCCGCGCACTTTTCTCGGCGCGCCCGAGAAGGACGATGTCGTCAACCCGGAACGCAATACGCGGCAGCTCGCGGACAAACTGGGTGCGGCCGGCGTAAACGTCACGCTCAGGATATATCCGCGCACAAGCCACGTCTCGCTGCTCGGTGCCTTCGCCCGGCCGCTGCGCACGCTGGGGCCCGTGCTCGAAGACGTGGCCGCGTTCGTGCGCGGCGACGGTGCGGCGCAATAAATTACAACGTGCAACTCGATGGGGCGAGCGCGTGAAATATTGAAATGGGTGCTCGGCATCAGCTTTACGCTGGCCGGCGCCAATCACTTCGCGCACACCGATTTTTACGTTAGCATCATGCCGCCGTACCTGCCGTGGCATGCGGCGCTGGTATACGTGAGCGGCGTTGCTGAAATGATGCTCGGCATTCTGCTGCTGTTCCGCCGCACCGAGAAGTTGGCGGCATGGGGCATGGTCGCGCTGATCATCGCCGTCACTCCGGCCAACGTGCAGATGGCAATCCATCCAGAGCACTATCCGGGCTACAGTCCGACCGCGTTGTGGGTGCGTCTCGCGTTGCAGGCCGTGCTGATTGCTTGGGCGTTCTGGTACACGCGGCCGCCGGGTAGCGGCCGATAGGTTGCGGCATTTTCGCTTGCGGGTAGGTGCCGGCGCGGACGCCTGCATTTTGCACATAAAGGCTCTATTGACTTGGATGGCGAATTCATTGAATATCTAGTTGTCTATACAATTAAGATCAAACCGTGAATTTCCTCTCGGTTAGCGCATTGCCTACTCTTGAACCAGGCGGAATGCCGCTGCATGTCCAGATCGCCGAAGGGCTTCTACGGCTGATCTCGATGGAGGGCAAGAAAGCGATCGGGAAATTGCTGCCCTCCGAGACCGACTGCGTCGAACACTTCGGTGTCAGCCGACTCACCGTGCGCCAAGCCATGTCGTCGCTGCATTCGCGCGGAATAATCGCGCGCCGCCGCGGCCGCGGTACTTTCGTTACGGGCTTGCCACTCGACCATGACATAGGCCGCGCTTTTGAGGATGAAATGCGCGCGGGCGGCCACAATTCCACCGTGCGTCTGCTCGAGTGGAAGCGCGTGCCGATGCCGGAAGAGATTGCCCAGATATTCAAATTCGAAGACACGTCGGAAATCTACCGTCTGCGCAGGCTGCGACTCATCGACGGCAAGATCCGCAGCCTGGAAGAGCGCTATATACCGACTGTCATAGGTGATCGGATTTCGGCAAGCGAGCTCAATACGCAATCACTCTTTACGCTGCTGCGAAAATTGACCGGAGAAAAGCAGGCAAACATGCGGTTTGTGGTGAGCGTGGGCAGCGCGGATGCGGCGCTTGCGAAGATGCTCAAGGTGCCACGCAGAACCACGCTCGTTGTTCGCAAGAACACGTGCTATTTCCACAACGACCGTCCGCTTATGCATGGCACCGTCAGATTTGTCGCGCGCAACTACCAATTCAGGTTCAATGTCCGCATGGACCTGACACCGTAGCGGCAGTGCTGCGGAGAATATGCCAGATGCGGCCTTGCCGAATGTTGCTTGATCAATCCCGGTTTGAATTGAGAGGTTCCTGATGAAGGTAATGCTGCGTTACAGGGTCATGTTCGCGCTGTTGTTGACGGCGCTGTGCCCGGCCGGCGCCTGGTGCCAGTCGTGGCCCGCGAAGCCAGTGAAAATGATCGTCCCGTATGCGCCGGGCGGCGGAGCGGATATTACGGCGCGTGTCGTGGCGCAGATACTGACGGCTCGTCTGGGCCAGCAGGTGCTGGTCGACAATCGCGCCGGCGGCGGCGGCAACATCGCGACGGAACTGGTCGTCAAGTCGCCGCCTGACGGTTATACGATCTACATGGGGACCGTCGGGCAGGTTTGTATCAATCAGCACATGTACGACAAGCTGCCGTTCGACCCGGTCAGGGATCTCGCGCCCATCACGCCGGCCGGGCTTCCCGTGAACGTGCTAAACGTGCACCCTTCGATACCTGCAAAAAACGTCAGGGAATTGATCGCGCTTGCAAAAGCGCAGCCGGACAAGCTCAATTTCGCGACCGGCGGCATGGGCGCGTCGGATCACATGGCGACCGAGCTTTTCATGAGCATGACCGGGACGCGGATGGTACATGTGCCCTATAAGGGTGGCGGGCCCGCGATCATTGACCTCATCGCCGGCAATGTGGACCTGGGATTTTCGACGATGGCCACGGCGATCGGGCCGATCAAGACCGGCCGGCTGCGTGCCTTGGGAGTCACTTCCGGAAAGCGCTTCGAACTGCTGCCTGATGTGCCAACGATTGCAGAGGGTGGAGTGAAAGGTTACGAGTCGGTGGCATGGTACGGATTATTTGCGCCGACCGGCACCTCTGGCGATATCATCAAGCGGCTAAATACGGAAACCGTGGCCATTCTGCAAATGGAAGACGTGCGCAAGCGCCTGACCGAGCTTGGCATCATTCCCGTATCGAGCACCGCGGAAGCATTTGCGGCTTACGTCCAGAGCGAGACCGCCAGGTGGGGGAAACTGGTCCGCGCCAACGGCATCAAGGCACAGTGAAGAGGCCGGCTGCCAGTCGTGCATCCAAGTTAATGGATCGTTTGCGCCAATTGAGAGGAGACGATAAATGACGACAGCAGTTGCCAAGCAACCGGTGTCCGTGCGACCCAACGAGGCGCCGATTGGCGCAGAAATCACCGGCGTCGACTTGTCCGGAGACCTCGACGACGACAGTTTCCGCAAGATCCGGGATGCGTATTACCGATATTCGCTGCTGATCATTCGCGGCCAGGCGATTTCCCCTGAGCAGCAAATCCGGTTTACCCGGCGTTTCGGCGATTTGCAACTGCATCATTTGAAGCAATACGTGCTGCCGGAACATCCCGAAGTCCTGATGCTCTCCAATATCATGGAAAACGGCAGGACGATCGGTCTTGCCGATGCGGGCCGCGTTGCCGTCTGGCACACCGATCTCTCTTATCTGAAAGAACCCGTGGCCGGTTCCACGTTGTATGCGCTGGAAATCCCGTATGGCGATACGGGCGAGGTGCTCGGAGACACTATTTTTACGAGCACATTCGCGGCCTACGACGCGCTGTCGCCGGAATTGAAAAGCAAACTGGCAGGTCTGCGGGCGGTCCATAGGATGACCAAGGGTGGTTATGAAAGCGACAAAGAGAAGTCGGCGTCCAGGCTTCAGTACAGCGATGAGCAAAAAAAGAATTTTGCCGATATCGCGCATCCGATCGTCCGCACGCATCCGGTGACCGGCCGCAAGTGCATTTACATCAATCCGTTGTGTACTGACGGGATCGAAGGCATGCCCGACAGCGGGAGCCTGCCGTTGCTCGAGGAGCTTTACGCGCATTGCACGCGGCCGGAGTTTACTTACCGGCATAAATGGCGCAAAGGCGATCTGCTGATGTGGGACAACTGTTCCGCTTTGCACCTCGCGGTCATGGATTATGCATTGCCCCAGCGCCGTTTGATGCACCGGATTACCCTGAAAGGCGCTGTACCCTTCTAACAACCTTCGTCTTTTGCAAAGGCGCAACTGGATATCACATGAGCTCAATGAAAGATTTGGTCAGTATCGTAACCGGCGCGTCAACTCCCAACGGGATAGGCAATGCCATCGCAAAGCGGTTTGCCGAGGCTGGCGCGTCGGTGTTTCTGGTCGCCGAGGGGACCACAGCCCAGCTCGAACTGGCGCGGCAGGAATGCATGAAGTACCCGGGCGCGGGACGCATCGAATACGGTGTTTTCGATCTCGCCGAACCCGGCGCTGCGGAAAGAATGGTCGAAGAAGGGCGCAAAAGATTCGGCAGGATCGACGTCCTCGTCAACAACGCCGGCATACGTTCGTACCAGAAGTTTGGCGATTTCTCGCGCGCCGACTTCGAGAAATCCGTTGCGGTCAACCTCGCAGCCCCTTTTTTTGCAAGCCAGGCCGTCCTGCCCGTCATGCGCGGACAAGGCGGCGGTCGCATCATCAATATAGCCAGTCAACTTGGGCGGGTGACCTTCGAAAAGCGCGCGCTCTACGGACTGACGAAAGCCGCGCTGATTCATCTGACCAAGTCGATGGCGCTCGAGCTCGGGAAGGAAGGTATCGTGGTCAATTCAATCAGTCCGGGGCCGGTCAAGACCCAGCCCGTTCTCGACCGCATGCAGGAGGACCCCGCAGACGCGCAGCGGCGCATCGATAGTTACATGCCGGCGGGCCGTTTCGGCGAGCCGGCAGAAATAGCGGACCTCGCCCTGTATCTGGCGACCACCAAAGCGACGTTTCTGCAGGGCGAGGACATCTGCATCGACGGCGGCTACACCATCCACTAGCCGGAGGACGACAGTTTGACGACTTTACTGCGCATAACGGCCTTACTCGCCGCCGCACTGTCATGCGCGGCTTGTCTGGGCCAGCCATATCCTGCCAAGCCGATTCGCATGGTTGTGCCATTTCCACCCGGCGGCGGCGGCGATATCGTGGCCCGCGTGGTCGGCCAAAAGTTGACCGAGCAATGGGGCCAGCAAGTGCTCATCGACAATCGTGCCGGCGCAAACGGCAACATAGCTTCACAGATTGTGGCGCGTGCAGTGCCTGATGGTTACACGCTTTACATGGCGTCGGCCGGGCCGATCACCATCAACCCGTCTCTGTATCAAGACATTGCGTTCAATCCGACGAGGGACGTCGTTGGCGTAGCGCTGGCGGCGCCGGTTTATTATGTATTGGTTGCGCACCCATCGATGGCGCCGGGGCGCCTGAGTGAACTTGTAGAGTTCGCGAAGGCGCGCCCCGGAAAAATCACTTTCGCTTCCGCCGGCGTCGGCAGTCCGGGACATTTGGCGACCGAAATGCTCGGCATGATGGCCGATATCAAGGTATTGCATGTCCCATACAAGGGTACCGGGCCGGCGCTGACGGACCTGCTTGGCGGGCAGGTAAATCTGATGTTTTCGGACATGACCGCGACGATAGGATATATCCGCGACAAGCGGCTCAAGGCGCTCGCCATCGGATCGCAGAAACGTGACCCGCGCATGCCCGAATTGCCGACCGTGATTGAATCCGGTCTGCCCCAGTTCGTCGCCGTGAACTGGATTGGTTTGCTGGCCCCTGCCGGCTCACCGCGGGCCATCGTCGACCGGCTCAATGCCGAAGTCAATCGCATTATCAGGCTGCCCGACGTGCAGGAACGCTTCGCAAGCGATGGGCAGGCCTTCGGCAAGAATACGCCGCAGGAGTTTGACGCATTCATCAAGGCGGACATTGCGCGCTGGAGCAGGGTGATCAAGTCTGCCAATATTCGCCCGGACTCGTAGCGATCATGCTGAACCGCTGCCAACGGAAAAGCGGGGACTATGTCGGTGGTTCAGGTTGCCGAAAAGCGCGCGACCGCCATCGCGCTTCACATGCGCTGGGGATGGAGATATGACGATTTCGATAAACAAAGCAATTATGCAGCGCGCGATCCTGGCTGCGGTTATCTTCGTGCTTGGCGTCAATTCGGTTTCGTCGCTGGCGCAGACTGCCTATCCTTACAAGCCGATACGCCTGATCGTACCGTTTGCGGCGGGCGGATCTACCGACGTGCTGGCGCGCGTCGTAGGCCAGAAACTTTCGCAAAAGCTCGGACAGCAAATCATTGTCGACAACCGGGCCGGCGCCGGTGGGACGATCGGTACGGAAATCGCCGCCAAGGCGGTGCCTGACGGTTATACGCTGGTGGTTGGCACGACGAGCACGCTGGCGATCAATGAAAGCCTGTACCACAAGCTCAACTACGATATTTCCCGCGACTTTGCGCCGATTACGCTGCTGGCCAAAGGGCCGTTCGTGCTCATGGTTACGCCCAGCCTGTCGGTGGCGACGCTGAAGGACCTCATTGATTACGCCAAAGCCAATCCGGGAAAGCTCTCCATTGCTTCGTCGGGCAACGGCACCTCGGTTCACCTGTCGGCAGAATTATTCAAAATTGTCGCCGGTATCCCGCAAGTCGCTCATGTGCCCTATAAAGGCGGCGGACCGGCGGGGTTCGCGCTCATGGCGGGCGAAGTGCAGATGATGATCAACGATTTGCCGCCGGCCATAGGGCCGATCAGGTCGGGAAAGCTCAGGGCGCTCGCAGTGGCCGACGCGAAACGCACGCAGTTGCTGCCCGACGTGCCGACGTTTGCCGAGGCCGGGTTGCCAGGGTACGAATCGCTCTCCTGGTTTGGTTTGCTGGCGCCAGCGACTACGCCAGCTGCGGTCATCGCGACCTTGAGCACGGCCACGGTAAAAATTCTGCGCGACGATCAGGATATCAAGGAGCGGTTTGTCGCGCTGGGCGTTGATCCGTTCGGCAGTACTCCCGCGGAATTAACGCGATATGCACGCGCCGAAGCCCGGAAGTGGGCGGATGTGATTCGCCGGGCAAATATCAGGATTGAAGAATGAGGGAACCGATGCCGAAACTACTAACCTCCGCGCAGGTCAGGCAATACGAAGACGAAGGGGCGACCTATCCCATCAGGGTGCTGCCCGCAGAATTGGCCCGCAAATGCTATCTGGAGATCGAGAAGGGAGAGGCATCCCATGGGCCCGCTTTTCGCAAGGTCCTGCGCACCAAGCCGCATCTCGCGCTCAAGTGGGTCGACGAGCTGGTCAATCATGCGGCCGTGCTGAACGCCGTCGAAGACATCATCGGTCCCGATATTCTGCTCTACAACCTCACGCTCTGGATCAAGGACGCGCACGATTCGTCGTTTGTCGGCTGGCACCAGGACTCAACTTATTTCCCGCTCGATCCTGCGGTGCAGATTACGGCATGGATCGCGTTGACGGACAGCGTCGAAGAGAACGGCAACGTCAGCTACGTGCCTGGCAGCCACAAGCTGGGCCAACTCAGGCACGGCGAGCAGCCTGACAGCGGGAGCCTTCTTTCGAAAGGTCAGCATATCGTCGAGCCCGTCGACGCCACAATAGTAAAAAGCATTTCGCTGCAGCCCGGCGAAATGTCGCTCCACCATACACGGCTGGTGCATTTTTCAGAGCCGAATCATTCGGCGCGGCGACGGATCGGGCTTGGCGTCAGCTATATACCGACGTCGGTGCAGTGCACGGGTACCGTGCGCCATACCGCAATGCTCGTGCGCGGAATCGACCGCTACAATCATTTTGACCACGAACCCCGCTTAAGCGCGGATTTCGACCCGGCCGTTGAGCCGTTTCGCCAGGATGCGATCGCGCGCTACAACCGGGCGCGCGACGAACAGGTTGCGCTCAAGGCAAAGTTGTTTGCTGCGGCATCCTGATTGCGTCGCGCGGGCCCTGAAAGGAAAATAGCAACAACAAAGTCATCTGCCCGCGCGTCGGGCAGCGGGCGCTGCGCTTGCGTTGCCTGGATGTTTGCGCGGCAGCAACTTCCGCAAACGCTTCCTTGGCGGCCATGAAACTGCTGAGGGACGCGTAGACTCCCGCGCAACAGTAGGCGTGCAGCAATATTTCGCCGACTTCCTATTGGGTCCACCCGGCGCGCAGGCATGTTTTGGTATGCATTTTGACGGCCGGCGCCTGTCCTTGTGCTGCGGTCATCGCGAGCGACAGCATGGCCGGCGTCTGGTGATTCAGCCCCGGGGCGCCAGGAGGAAGCGCATGATCGGCGTTATCCTGTCGCTCAATATCGGCGGTACAAGCCAGGTTCATGATGATTTTTCCGGATTAATTTGATGAATATGAATTTTTCCCTGGTCATGATGGGCGCGCACGATGGATCCAAGACGTCTTCGTTTATCCTCGAATGCGCGGCGCGCGGCAATGTTCTTCTGGTCGAGCCGGTCCCCTATCTGTTTGAAAGATTATCGAAGCGTTTTGCCGGGACCGCGAACATCACCTGCCTGAACGAGGCGATTTCCGACGTGATCGGCGAAGTCGATTTTTATATGCCGGCGGCGGACTCCAATGCGATCACTTCCTACGGCGACCAACTGGGCTCGCTGATCGCGGGCCATGCGGAATCGCACGATCCCCGGTTCGCGGAAAAAATCCGGAAGATAAAATGCAAGTCGAGAACCATGTATGCGCTGCTCGCGGAGTTCGATATCTGCGAAATAGACGTGCTGTGGACGGACATGGAAGGGTACGACGCCACCTGTCTGATGAGCTTTCCTTTTTATCTGGTAAAGCCGCGGCAGATTTTCATCGAGGCAAAGCATTCGGACGGGATGGATCGTATCGGCAAAAAATTTGCGACGCTCCTGCTTTTTCTTGAAGAGCTGAAATACCGGGTGAAGCTGCACGATGCCGCAAACTGTTTTGCGGTATATTCGCCCTGAAATAACTATAAGGCGCCGCGCGGCGCATTGATTGAAGTGCGTGATTGGGTGAACGGGTGAAGAAGTGAAAAATTCACCCCGCTTTTTAAAGGGGGAGGGGCCAGCGTGGAGGTGTTCACCCATTCACCAATCCTCATCTTTGATCGGCGGATCAACTGCCGTTTCTGAGATAATCTGCCGACAAAATTTCTTGAGGAGGAAACACATGGCAATTCAGGACGCTGCTTTGCAGCCGGGCAACGAATTCAAAGGCAAGGTCGCGCTGGTAACCGGTGCGACGCGCAATATCGGACGCTCGATCGCGCTGGCGCTGGCCGCAGGCGGCGCGTCGGTCGCGGTCAATTCGCGCGTCTCGCGCGAGGCCGGCGAGAAGATCGTCAAAGAAATAAATGCCGCGGGTGGACAGGCCGAAACGTTCGTCGCCGACGTCGCGGATGCGAAAGCAGTCAATGCAATGGTCGAAGCCACCGTCAAGAAGTTCGGGCGCCTAGACATGCTGGTCATCAACGCATCGGTGCGCAAGCAGACGCCGTTCGTCGACATGAGCTTCGACGAATGGAAAGGCATACTCGGCATCACGCTCGACGGCTCGTTTCACCTCGCCAAGGCCTGCCTGCCGCACATGATCAAGGCCGGCGGCGGCGCCATCGTCACGCTGGGCGGCATGATGGCATTGTCAGGCGCGAAGAACCGCGTGCACGGCTCGGTCGTCAAGCACGGCCTCGTCGGCATGACGCGCGCGCTGGCGCTCGATCTCGCGCAATACAACATCCGCGTAAACTGCGTATCGCCCGGGCAGATGAATACCGCGGCTGCCGGCGAAGAAATCACCGAACGTCCGGCACCCAGCAAAGCGGTACCGATCGGGCGCAAAGGCGAGCCGGAAGAAGTCGCCGCTGCCGTGCGCTTCCTGTGCAGTCCCGCCAGCAGCTTTATCAGCGGTCAGACACTGCACGTCAATGGCGCGCAGATGATGTACTGATGAAGACTTTTTTCATCGCGGCTGCTGCATTGTGTGTTGCCGCCACGTTCAACGCAGCGGCGCAGAGCGATTATCCGCACAAGCCGATCCGCCTGATAGTTCCATTCGCGCCTGGCGGCGGCACCGACATCGTCGCGCGCGTGATGGCGCAAAAGGCCGGAGAAATCTTCAAGCAATCGGTCGTTGTCGATAATCGCGGCGGCGCCGGCGGCGTGATCGGCATGGAAATGGCGGTGCGCGCGATTCCGGACGGCTACACGCTTGGCATCGTCTCGGGCAGCATCGCAACGACTGCGGCCGCGTATAAATTACCGTTCGATCCGGTGAAGGACTTCGCGCCGATCAGCATGCTCGGGGAAGCGGGCTTTCTGCTGACGTTGAACCCCGCGGTGCCGGCAAAGACGACGCAGGAACTGATCACCTACGCGAAAGCGAATCCCGGGAAGATCGCGTACGGCTCGTCCGGCTCCGGTGGCACTTCGCATTTGGTGGGCGAGCTCTTCGACCTGATGGCGGGCACGCAGATGACGCACGTGCCGTACAAGAGCTCGGGGCCCGCGCTCACCGACATGCTGGGCGGGCAGATCCAGATGATTTACGGCAGCTCGCCGCTGGTCACGCCGCAGATGAGTTCAGGGCGGTTGCGAGTGATTGCGATCACGACCCTGAAACGCAGCCGCGCTCTACCCAACGTACCGACGGTTTCGGAATCGGGCGTGCCCGGGTTTGAAACGATCACGTGGTACGCGCTCTCCGGTCCGCGCGGCCTGCCGCCGGCCGTCGTAGCGCGCTGGCAGACGACGCTGACTACGGCACTGCAATCGCGCGAGATGAAGGAACGTTTCGAACTGGACGGACTGGATACGCCGGAAGTCGGCGCCGCTTACTTCAATCAGGTGCTGCAGCGCGACCTCGCCAAGTGGACGAAGGTCGTCAAGGCGAAAAATCTCAAGCTCTGAGAGGACGTGTGCTCAGGCGCCGGCGCGCACCACCGGGTTGCGCAGCACGCCGATGTCCTTCTGGATAATTTCGCAGACGTCCCCATGTTTTAAATCAGGCAAGGTCGGGTTGTCCGTGCCAAGCCAGATCACGTCGCCCGGCCACAACGTCATGTATTTCGAAATCTCCGCGATGTAGTGCTGCGCGGAGAACAGCATCTTGTCGGTCGTGTACTCGGCCGCCTGTTGGCCGTTGATATTGACTGAAACGGTGAGCGCCATCGGGTCGAGACCGGTCGTGATGAAAGGCCCCATCGGTTTCCAGGTGTCGCAGTTCTTCGCGCGCCACAGCGTGCGGTCGGAAGCCTGCCAGCCGCGGTCGCTGACGTCGTTGCCCAATGTATAGCCGAGCACGCACGAGAGCGCATCCGCTTCTGACAGGTTGCGCGCCCGCTTGCCGATGACGGCGACAAGTTCGCCTTCATATTGCACCGGG